>DJWH01000095.1:0-19816 GCA_002441525.1 Acholeplasmataceae bacterium UBA6235
AGCCTTCAGGACCTGAATCGTAATAGTCTCCATTCCCACTTGAAATGTCGAAATCCCATACTGGACCCATACGCATGAGTTCATTTTTATCTTTGTAAATATACACGGATGAATAGCCAACATCGACTTGCTTAAAGAGTTCAGAAATGATGAAATAATCGATGAACTGGTTCATATCCATGTAGGATTCATAAGTACCTTGTCCGATGGATTGGATAAAGGTATTTAAGGTATTCTTAATGAATTGAACTTTACCTTCAACTTGAGTCGCAGTGAGTTCATCCATATCTGGCGATTTAATGACATAGTTGTAATCATCGACTTTCACCCAGTTGAGATTTTCTTCGCCTTCTTGCCAGATACGGTCATTGGATTCCATTTCAATTAAGAATCCGCCATCCGCATCCACCGATTCATCGATGTTTAAACGATTCTTATCGACTTCGACTTGTTCGGTTAATAAGTATAATCCGTTGTAGTTACCATTGATGTAGAGTTGTACAAAACGATTTTCCAACGTGTATTCAATATCTAATAAAGTTGCGAAATATTGTGCTAAGTAATTTCTAATCAAAGATTTATCGTTGTATTCAGCCAATAGCACATAATCTTTGGCGGGACGCATACCCAACAAACTTTGTCTTTCTGTGAATTTGATTCGATATGGTTTTTTAGGGAAATCCCAAGTGGAGTTTCCTCTACCTTTGATGCCCATCGTTAGATTCTCTTGGTCGAATGCATCGACATCAGAGTCTAGTCGAACTGAACCTTGAACATAGGTATCTTTTGAGGTGATACTTTGATTGTTTTCGGTTTGAATGTATAAATCGGTTGTGATTGAACTGAGGGCGTAGGTAACTTCTTTTTCGCCAGTGACGACTGTAAATCCTTTGGTCATCTTGACTGATAACACATCGGTGATGCCTTTGAATGAATATTTGATTGGTAAAACGAACCCAATGGGCTCATCATTTAAAAACCATTCTAGATTAAAATCTTCATATACAGTTGGTAAAGCAAAATCGGCAGTGATTTGTGTTGGTACTTCATCTAGGACCAACGCTTTGGTTTCTTCAGGGGGCGTACAACCCGCCAATCCTACCAAAAATGTGATGCCCAAAATCAAAATCCAAAATCGTTTCATATGACATACCTCAATATCATTATAACATAGCGTTTATTGATGACAAAAAGGAAACTAAATGGCTTAGTTTCCTAAAAGAATGGCTCTCACGGGTGAAGCATCTAAACCGCGTAGTTTGAGTGGTAAAGCAATCAAGGTGTATGACCCACTACGGATGTTTGCTAGACGAAGTCCTTCTAAAATAATGATGTTTTTAGCCATCAATGCTTTATGGGTTGGGTGCCCTGCTTGGCTTCTTTCAATGCCTAGCGCATCGATGCCGACGCCTTTGATACCAATCTCAGCTAAGTATTGTGCTGCCGATTCACCAACGAAAACAAAGTTTGGATTGAATCCTTCGTCTTGAGAATTTCTGGTTTTAAAGATCACAAAATCGTTCTTACGAATGGCTAAATTCACCAAATTTTCCTTCGTGATGGTTTCTAACACATAGGATAAATCAAACACACGTGCTTCACTGATGTAGTGATCTAGTTTGGCTTCACTGCTGGTGTCTCCACCATCGATCATGTGTAAATTGAAGTCCACATGGGTACCACTGTGGACATTCATGTTGATGTCTGTTTCGTAGTGGCTACTGTCTGTAAAGTTCGCTACATTTTTGAAGGTTGGCTTTTTGGAAGGTAAATCCTTATAAACCGGCATATCCGGATGGATTTCCATCGAAATATCGTAGATTTTCATTTAGATCGATTCTCCTGTCATGGTTTGGATGAGATCATAGAGTTCTTGTGGGGTCTTATACTGTCTGAGTGGGATTTGTTTGTTAACGATATCCTGTTTAACCTGATCAATAAATTGCCATGAAAGCTCAATTTCATCCCAACGGGTGAAAAGGGATTTGCTGTGTTTGGTCATGTCTAAGATGAGTTTTTCATAGGCTTCTGGTAAGTTACCTACCGCGTTACATGCGACACAATAATCCAAGTCCACTTCTTCAACGGCATTTCGTAACCCTGGTACTTTAGAGTTCAAGGTCAAACTGATGCCATCTTGAGGGGCTATTTTGATATAAAGCTTATTGGTGAATAATGGTAAATCCCATTTATGTTGTTCGGACGTTTCTTCAAATTCAATGATGATGACCGATTCTTTTTGTTCGAGTGCTTTCCCTGTCAATAAGTAGAAGGGTACCCCTTTAAATCGTGGGGTATCAACAAAGGCTTTAAAGAATACAAATGTTTCTGTCTTAGAGTCTTTCGCAATATTTGGTTCATTTTGATAACCATCATACTGCCCAATTACCAACGATTTACGGTCATATCGCAACTTTCTTAAGACTTCCACTTTTTCATTCTTTAAGTCTTCACTATTATAAGAACGTGGGACCTCCATCGCGACCAAGGATAGCATCTGTAAAAGGTGACTTTGAACCATGTCTTTCAACGCACCGGAGGTATCGTAATAGCCCGCTCTAGATAAAATCGTGTCAGTTTCTTTCGCATATATTTTGACATGCTTGATGGTATTGTTATTCCACACACTTTCAAATATCTTATTCGCGAATCTCACTGTTAGGATATTTTGAATCATTTCTTTGCCTAAGTAATGGTCAATACGATAGATTTGCTTTTCATCAAAATATTGCCAGAGTAACGCATTGATGGCTTTGGCTGAGGCTAAATCAGAACCGAATGGTTTTTCAAAAGTGATCGTAGCGTTTAGATCCTCTTTTTCAACCAGTTTGGATTCTCCAATGTTGGTAGCGATGCCTTTAAGCAATTCTGGACCTACGGCTAGATAAAATATCTTTCTTGTATCCGAATTGGATATCGAAGCGATGTATTGTTTTAATGATAAATAATCCTTTTGATTATCGACATCCAGTTTAAAATAAGTCACATGTGGAATCAGTGCCTTCGTGTTAAATGGGACTTTGAGTTCTTTTTCAACAAAACTCAAATAGGATTCGGTTGTGTAATCTCGTCTACCGACTGCGATCACTTTGGTACGATCATCGAGTAATTTTTCTTGCAATAATTTTTCAATCGCGGGCAATAACTTACGGATGGTCAAATCGCCTGTGGATCCAAAGATGGTGATGATGGTATTGGTAGGGTTCATGGGTTATCCTAACCTTTCGATGTATTTCAAGGTCAAAGACCTTAATCATTTTACTTTGACATTCTAATTATAACACGAGATCATAAGATTGAATTGTATATGCTCAAAGACTCTAGAAAGAAAAAAGAGGTTTTTACCTCTTAGATTTCTTGTTTGATTTTAGCGGCTAAGCCTTTTATTTCATCCACAGAAATGGCTGCTAAAGCGACTCTAATCGCGCCAGATAGCGGCACAACGAAGATGTCTTTCGCTTTTAGACGTTCAAATACCACTTTGGGTTGTAAAACCGGAATGGTCACGAAGAACCCTGATACATACGGGTAATGTACCAACCCCACGGCTTTGGCTTCTTCAATAAACGCTTTCGCTCTTTGTTGTAAAAGGTGTCGCACTTCAGACAATTCCTTAAAAAAGGATTGTTGTAAAAGGGCGTTATCTTCCAATGTATTCATCAAGAAAATCGGTTCAGTGGGTGGGCAGCTCCAAGTCGAGCGCGCTTTATACAACGCCACACGACTGAATTCTTGGATGACCGCTTCATCTTTCGATAAAGCCACAACCCCACCACCACGATAACCATAGATACCAAATGTCTTGGATGCGCTAAAAGCGATGGTAATGAGCATCGATGATGCGATGTTAGTAAATGATAAGAAACGTTTACGGGTGTCTTCATAATGCTCATCCGCATAGTCTAGATAGGCAATATCATAAATGAGTACGACAGGATATGATTTGCCTAATTGATCTAAGTGGGCAATCAGTTGTTCGAGTTCAACTTTTGACAGCGAATACCCTGTCGGATTTTGACAAGGATCATTGAGTAAAACAACGACTTTATTGGTTTCTTTCGCAATCAATTCGGTGGTTTTTTTAAACCCTTCGATATTAAATGCGTTGTTTTTAAACATCGGATAAGTCACATGACCCGCTTCTGTCGCGTTGATGATTGCTGCGTAATTACTCCAAAAAATATCGGGTAATATTACCATATCGCCTTTGGTAACGTAGTTAGCTAAGACGTTAGATAAAGCACCAGATGCCCCTGGGGTCGCGAGTACTTCAAGCTTAAACGCTGCTTCTATCGCTGCTAAACTGTCTTGAAAAACCCATTGTTTCAAGGATTTCTTGAATGGCTTTCCGCCATCTACTGGTGGATAAGCGCGCACTTTGGTTGAATCTTGGCTCTTCAGTATTTGTTCTACCGTTGGGAATGCCAACAACACCCCTTGGTCATTGAGTAACGCCCCAATGGTTGCATCAATCGTTTTTGGATTTTGTTTTTTACGTTCTTTTGCCATCTGACCAATGCTTAAAATGTCATCGGTTAAAACAAAATCTTCTGTGAAAGCATTTGTAAATTTCATTGTTTTCTCCCTAAAAGAATATAAAAAGCCAGCGGTGGCTGGCTTATCGTTGAATTGAATCGATGATTTTCTTCGGGTTTTCGTAGAAAATCAAATCCGCGTAGGCTTTGCCATACTTTTTTAAAACAGATTTATAGGCATTTTTGAGATTGGGCTTACGGTTGGTTAAATTGTGTGCGTCGGTTGCGACCACATCGACCAATTGGTTCTTGAGTAAATACTTAATCAATCGTCTTTTTCCAAATCCTTCAAACCCTTTGATGGCACCTGCATTGACTTGAAGTAACCCACCCGTCAAACGAATTTGATGGTAGTCTTCTTTTTTCAAATATGGGTATCTTTCAACATGGGCAACGATGGGTTTTAATTTCGACACTTTTAGATTAAAGACGATTTCATCAATATTTTGTTCCATGGTGGTTGAAAATTCAACCAGTACATATGGACTACCATCGATGGCTAGGTGTTTGGTTTGGTCAATCAAATTGTCTTTATAATAGACTTCACGACCTAGATACAATTCGACAGGGATGCCTTTATCTTTCACCGTTTGTTTGAGGGTTTCAAAAATTTCGGTCTGTTTTAAGCGTTTATTTTCATCATACTTGCGAAAATGTGGGGTTAAAATGATGTGAGTGACGCCATCGTTAACCGATTTTTCAATCATTGCTAACGCCATGGCTTCATCTTTGGCACCATCATCCACACCAGGCAACATATGACAGTGGATATCAATCATTGCTGTAGTATTTGTAAGTGTAGCCATACTTCTTACCTTTGGTTACTTTGTCTTGTGTCATACAAAGTCCAATGATTGGTACATTATTTCTGGTTAAACTGCTGATGGCTTCTTTAACCATACTCTTTTTACCTTGACCATGCGCGATGATGAAAATAACACCATCTGCGATACGGTTGATGAGTAAGGCGTCTGAAACGACGATGACTGGTGGTGTATCTAACAAGATGTAGTCATAATCGTGTTTGAGGTCTTCAAATAAATCCTTGAGTTTTTGAGATTCCAAAATTTGAACAATAGAGGATGTCTTTTCACCACTGATGATGTAATCAATGTTATCTTCAGATTTACGAATGAGTGTCTTTTTGTCGATTTTGCCTAATAAATAGTCGGTTAATCCATCTTTATTGATGGCGGAATAAATGCGGTTGACTTTAGGTCTTCTTAAGTCTAAGTCCACAACCAATACTTTTTTACCTCTGGTGGCTAAAAGGTATGCAACGTTTGAAATGAGCGTTGTTTTCCCTTCACTTTGCATTGAAGAGGTGAATTGTACGACTTTATATTGACCATCGACATTGGCATATTCAAGGTTGACAATCATTTTTTGTAGCTGTTCAGTAACAAATGAAGTTGGGGCTTCTTTAGCAACCAAATAACCATAGTTGCTTTCAATCTTTTTAGAGAATAATTTCATGATTAGAATTCCTCCTTCACTTCGAAGCTTGGGATGACACCTAAGACTTGTAAGTCGAAGTCAGCTTCTAATTCTTCTTTGGTACGATAGGTATTATTCGTTAATTCCATTACCAATACGATACCAACCCCAAGAATACCACCCAATAAAACACCAATGATCAATAACAATGGTTTATTTGGTGAGGTTTGAACCCCAAGTTTAGCAACGGTTGTTGGGTCAGAAATTTTGTCTTTAAATGAGGAGAACGTTGCATTTTCATTGGCGATTTTTCTCGCTGAAGCGACGATTTGATCGGCAACCAATTTTGCCATTTCTGGGTCGTCAGAAACGTAGCTCACATAGACGAAGAATGTGGTGTTGGATGACGTTACGGTCAAACCAGCACGTAATTGTGCGGTTGACATGGTGGTTTCAAGTCCAAGTGTTTGAATCACGTCATCTAAGACGATGTCTTTCTTCATGAATTCTGCAATTGACGGTACTAAGCGTAACGCTGTGGTATAGTCATAACCGAGTTCCGAGGAGGATTCGACTTGAACGATGATGTCAGATTTTGATTCATACATTGGGGTAGCGATGACAAACGCATACACCCCTGCAATAGCAGCGATTAGCACAGTCGAAATGCCAATTAATAGCCAATTTTTGAGCAACAGGTTGAATAATTCAATGATACTGAGGCCTTTCTCTTCTTGATTTTCCATAAAAAATCTCCTTTAAAATGTTAAAAAAATCTTAATAACTTAAAATTGCCAATTTCATTATAACATAACAGGTGTCTATTATGACAATTAAGGGTGTGTCTAAACTGTTTTTTTCATTAATTCGATCACAAGTTCGATGTCTTTGTTCACTTCATTTAACGAAGTAACCCAGAAATCTTTCTTGGTCACATCGATACCCATCGAAGCGGCGACGTCTTCAACGCTCGCTTTACCGGTTAAACCCAATAAACGATCATAGTTTTTCAAGAACGATTGTGGATCTTGTTGATATAAACTATATAAGCCTTTACCAAACAATAAACCGAAAGCATATGGGAAGTTATAGAAGTTTAATCCTGCGGAATAGTAATGACCTTTATTTAACCACATATATGGGTGCAATAAGTCATGGTCTAACCCATCGGTGTAAGCCGCTTTTTGAGCTTCTAACATCCAAGACTTCATTTGGTCTTTAGAGATTGGTCCTTTCGCATTTTCAAATAATTTGGTTTCGAATAAGTATCTTGAAAGAATATCGATGATGACTTGTGTATCGCCTTGTAAGGAGATTTCTAAGACGGATAATTTTTCTTCGTCTTTTTCTAGTTCATTGAAGAGTTTATTCATGACGATGGTTTCACAGAAAATTGAAGCAGTTTCCGCTAGTGGCATAGGGTAATCCCAGTTGAGTGGTTGTTCATCTTGAATCACATCGCCGTGGTAGCCATGACCTAGCTCGTGAGCAAGGGTCGATACGTCAGAAAGTGACCCTGTAAAATTTAACAAGAAACGACTTTGACGAATTTGTGGTTGATTCGAACAAAAAGCCCCACCGCGTTTCCCTTTTCTTGGGAAGGCATCAATCCATTGGTTATCAAACGCTTTTTTCGCAAAATTACCCAACCTTGGAGAGAAGCCATAAAAACTGTCTAATACAATTTTTTGTGCTTCTTCAAAAGTGTAGGTTTTATCCAATTTGCCGATAGGGGCGAATAAATCATAGAATGGTAATCCTTTTTGATGGCCTAGATAAGCCGCTTTCGCTTTAAGGTATTTAGCGAAGTTTGGTCTAAAATCTTTCATCGCTTCAATCATCGCGTCTAAGGTTTCTTTGGTCATATGAGAGATTTCTAAGGTTTTTTCTAACGCACTCGAATAACCTCTCATGGCATTCAATTCGGTGACTTCACGTTTGATGTTGGATAGTGCCATCGCCACCGCATCCGCGATTGGTTCATAGGACTTAAGTTCAGCTTCATAGGCTTTTTTGCGTACGTCTTTGTTGTGGTCATAAGCGAGGTTTCTAACTTCACTCAAGGTGATTTGTTTACCTTCAAAATCCACGTTAAGGTTCGCAGTTAATAACCCTTGGAGTTGACTCCATTGGTTCGAAGCCAATTGACGCATTTTCGCATAAATCACTTCTTCAGATTCAGATAATAAATGTTTCGCACCGGTTTGGGTTAAGTTTAAACCATAGCGGTATATTTTAACCAATTCACTTTGTTGTTCTAGACTGTCTAAATCCAATCCCGCAATAAAACGGCTCATTTGAACGTTTTCTTTGGTGACACTTGATAACAATTGTTGAAGTCTTGCCATATAACCTAAAGCCACTTGATTGGTAACATCGGTTGAGGTCGTCAGGCTTGCGAAAGCATATAGGCTCGTAGCGAGACGTTCTAAATCTTCTTGTGATTTAAGATATCCCTCTAATAGTGCTAAATCAGATAAGCCTTTTTCATTTTCTACCAATGCTTTGTAGTCATTTAATAGTTGTTCAAGTTTCTTTAAATCGGCTTCATAGGTTTCATCAAAGCCTTTGTATAAATCATTTAAATTCCAATTCATATCAGTATCCTCTTTCTGCTTTCAATTCAAAAAGCTGGTCTCTTAATTCGGTAGCCAATTCAAAGTTGAGTTCTTTGGCGGCTTGTTTCATATCACGTTCAATTCTTGCGATGGCTTTATCCAAGTCTTTCGCAGTAAATCGCTTCTTCATTGGCAATTCATCAATGTCTTCTTTCATGGAGATATCATCTCGGATGTCCTTCTTAACAGAAACAGGTTTCGTCCCATATTTTTCATTGAAGGCTAATTGGATGGAACGACGACGATTGGTTTCTTGAATCGCCTTTTCCATCGATTCACTGATGGTATCGGCGTACATGATAACCTTACCATTCAAGTTACGTGCCGCACGTCCAATGGTTTGGATCAAACTGCGTTCACTTCTTAAGAAGCCTTGTTTATCCGCATCGAGTATCGCAACCAAGGATACTTCAGGTAAATCCAAGCCTTCTCTTAACAAGTTGATGCCGATCAAGACATCGTACTTACCCACACGTAAATCCCTTAAGATGACGATACGTTCAAGCGATTTGATTTCACTGTGTAAATAAGCAACTTTCATCCCGAGTTTTTTGAAATACGCGGTTAAATCCTCACTCATCTTGATGGTGAGTGTGGTCACGAGTACGCGTTCATTCAAAGCGACACGTTTAACAATTTCAGCGTATAAATCATCGATTTGTCCAAACGATTTTCTAACTTCAATTTCTGGGTCTATCAAATACGTTGGTCGTATGATTTGTTCAATGATGGGGAGGTTTTTGGATAATTCATAATCCCCTGGGGTCGCAGATAGATAAATCACGTGGTCTAGTTTGTTTTCAAATTCATCAAACTTGAGTGGTCTATTATCCAAAGCGGATGGCAATCTAAATCCATAATCTACCAGTGTCATCTTTCTCGATCTATCGCCATTATACATACCTCTAACTTGAGATACGGTGACGTGTGATTCATCGATGATGAGCATGAAATCTTTATTGAAGAAATCGATTAAAGTGGATGGGGTTTCGCCGGCTTCTTTCAGTGCGATGTGCCTTGAATAGTTTTCAACACCTGGACATACGCCCATTTCTTCTAACATCTCCAAATCGTATTTAGTGCGCATTTGGATACGTTCAGCTTCTAATGGTTTGTCATTTTCTTTAAAGTATAATATTCGTTCTTGGAGCTCATTCTTAATTCGACGGATCGATTCTTTGAGTTTTTCTTTATTGGTCATAAAGTGGGTTGCAGGCCATATGGTAACGTAATCCAAAGATTCAATGGCGTTACCCGTTAACACATCAAAACGTTTGATTCGGTCAATTTCATCACCAAAGAATTCAATTCTAACCCCGTTTTCACGTTGGTTGGAGGGGATGATTTCAACAATGTCACCACGAACCCTAAACGTGCCGCGGTGGAAGTCAATGTCATTTCGTTGGTAAGTTAATTCAACCAATTTACCCAAAAGGGCATTTCGTCTGATGCCTTGACCAACCCTCAGAAAGATCATGGAGTTCTTATAATCATCTGGGTCACCTATCCCGTAAATGCAAGACACAGAGGCAACCACAATGACATCGTCTCTTTCGAGCAGGGACGCGGTCGCGCTATGACGCATTTCATCGATTTCATCGTTGATGGACGCGTCTTTTTCGATGTAGGTATCTGAGGTTACGACATACGCTTCCGGTTGGTAATAATCGTAATAAGAGATGAAATATTCTACGCGATTTTCAGGAAAAAAAGCTTTAAGCTCGCTGTAAAGTTGTCCAGCGAGCGTTTTATTATGTGCCAAAACGAGGGTTTTCTTCCCCACTTTTTCGATTAAATTACTGATAGTAAAAGTCTTACCTGTACCTGTCGCACCGCGTAAGACTTGTTGTTTCATCCCGTTATTGAAGTTTTGATACAACTTTTCAATCGCTTCAATTTGGTCACCCATCGGTTTATATGGCGCAACCAGTTTAAACTTTGACATCGTATCCACTCCTTATAGAGTCTATTATACATAATAGAAAAGAAAAAAGCACTATGAATGTGCTTTATTCGAGTGGATTATCTTCAGTATCTAATCGCGGTACACGCATCGGGTTGATGATGTTTTCTGCAATATTCTTTAAATGGTCACCAATGCGTTCCAAATTGGATAGAATTTCAACATAATTGGTCTTGGATGTAAAGTTGAGTTCACCTGCTTTGAGTCTTTCAACATACGATAATCTAAATTTTTCTTCGAGTTTATCGGTCAACGTTTCATACTCAATCGCGATTTTGGCTTTTTCAACATCATTAAACACAAAGGATGCGAGGGTAACATCAAACATTTCTTCCAAAATACGATAGTAATGTCTGAGGTCTTCTTCGCCACCTTTGGATAATACTTGGTTTTCGTTGTAGCGATTTTTGAAGAAACCCACCAAATTGGTTAAGTGGTCTCCAATGCGTTCAAAGTCACGAATGGTATCTAAGTCTCTAGATAGACGATTAGAGTCCTTTTCGGATAAAGAATTGTTACGAACCAGTTTGATCATGTAGTCATGAAGACGCTTGTCATAGTCATCCAATGTGTTTTCGATGGCTTCCGCTTTATCCACAACACCATCTTCATTGGTAAAACTATAACGCTTCGCTAATAAGAAATAGTTTTTCGCTAAGTCACCCATTTTGTTGATGCCTTTTTTGACATAATAAAGCGCTAAAGATGGGGTTTCTTGTAAGAGTGATTCCGAGAAAATGACTTCTAATTCATCATTGTATGGTTTATCTTTAATGATGACATGGGTAAACTTGATCATCAAATCGATGAACCAGAACAGGATGAGTGTGGTCACCACATTCATCATCACATGCGCCACCGCGAGGGTTGCCATGGAGTATGGTTCTAGGAAAGTGAGTTCAACCCACTCAACAATTTCGTGGTATGGCCATAATAAAATCAAGAAAATGGTGGTTCCTATGAGATTAAACATGATGTGGATAGCGGATACGCGTTTCGCTTCTAAAGTACCGTTAATTGAGGCCAATAAACCGGTAATCGTGGTTCCGATATTCGCCCCTAAAATCATCGGTAATGCACCCCATAAGGTAAATGTCTGAACACCTGCCTCAATGTTTAAATGATAGAGTTTCTGAATAATCCCAATCGCTGCCGACGAACTTTGAACGGCTGCGGTAAACAATGTGCCGAATGTGACGCCAAAGAACCAGAAGAAACTATTCGAAGTATCAGAGAATAACAAGAACAAATCATGGACATAATCGGTCATGACAATTTCTTTTAAACCACTACCCATGACATCTAATCCAAAGAAAATGAGTCCAAAACCAAGAATGGTTGTTCCGATACTTTGAACCATTTTGCGCTTGAAGAAGAATACCATGATGACGCCCACAAATACGAATAATAAGGCATAATCAGCAATTGGTAAACCGATTAAAATGGAGGTGATGGTCGTACCGATATTGGCACCAAAAACCACACCTACCGCTTGTCTGAGGGTCATGAGACCAGCCCCAACCAATCCAATCACAAGCACCGTTACACCACTAGAGGATTGTAAAAGCCCTGTAAGTAAAATACCCACCAAAATACCTTTTAAAGGTGTGTTGGTCGTTTTTTCAATGATCGTTCTTATTTTGTTCCCGGCAGAACGTTTTAAGCCGTCACCCATCAGTTCGATGCCATATAAAAATATCGCAACCCCACCGAGAATGAATAGAATGTTTTCTGTCATAGTATCTCCTTGTTTTCTAAACTAAAAATGAAAAAAAGATGCTAAAAAAGCACCTTTTTTGAGTGTCTAGTATCGTTATAGGCTATCATGTGGACCATTGGTAAGCAGGTTTGATGTATAGTCATAAATCACCTCTAGAGGATTAGCGAATTTTCGCAGCAAGTTCGTAAATGTCTTGCATCGATTCATTCGGTGTGGATAATACTTCATCGAATGTATAATGCACCATTTTGGAGTTTTGAATACCGACAGCTACCCCTGAAATGCCCTGCGATAACAAATCTACCGCGTAAGCGCCCATGCGTCCTGCCAAAATTCTATCTTCTGCACATGGCGAACCACCTCTTTGGACATATCCTAAGACAGTAGCGCGACATGCAAATCCACTTTGTTGTGTAATTTCTTCTGCAAATTCATGAACGTTGCAGACATTTTCAGTAATGACGATGATCGCGTTACGACGACCTTCACTCTTATGTACTTTCAAGCGTTCAATGATTTCATCTTTATTCATCGGATGTTCTGGTGTGATGATGAATTCAGCACCACAACTTAAACCAGCTGAAACAGCTAAATCGCCACAATATCTACCCATGACTTCAACGATGGAGCATCGTTGATGTGAAGATGACGTGTCACGAATTTTATCGATCGCATCGACAATGGTTTCTAATGCGGTATGAAAACCGATGGTATAGTCGGTACAAGCCAAATCGTTGTCGATGGTGCCAGGTAGTCCGACTACTGGAAATCCCATTTCCGTTAAAGCTTTCGCCCCACGGTAAGTTCCATCGCCACCAATCGCGACCAAAGCATCGATGCCAGCTTCTTTCATATTATTAATTGCTCTTTGACGAACTTCAAGTTTATTAAACTCTTTTAATCGGGCAGTACCAATGATGGTGCCACCTTTTGCGAGAATTTCTGAAACGCTTTTTCGACTCATTTTTTCAAACGAACCGCTAACCAATCCGGCATAACCGTCCATGACAGCATAAACTTCATGTCCACTATTGATGCCTGCACGGACAACCGCACGAATGGCGGGGTTCATCCCAGGGGCGTCTCCACCCGATGTGAGTACTGCTATTTTCATGTATCATCACCTCAAACCGTCATTATTATATCACTAATTTTACCTCAATTTATGTGTTTTTTACAAAAGTAACATCGAAATCGCTTTCTTCAAGTTTTTTTAAATCATATGTGATAGAATAGTATCGAAAAGTTGAACGAAAGGAACCAAAAGATATGAAAAATTTAAAAGGCGCGGCCATTCTTGGTCAATCCGGTGGTCCTACAAGCGTAATTAACGCAAGTGCTGCTGGTGTATTTATCGAAGCATTAAAACAAGAAAACATTACTGCAGTGTACGGCGCTGCACATGGCATCAAAGGGATTCTAGATGAAAACTTCTATGATATCTCCAAAGAAGATTTATACGAACTTGAATTACTTAAAAACACCCCATCCTCAGCGATTGGGTCAGTTCGTTACAAACTTAAACCATTGAAGAAAGATCCAAGTGATTACGAAAAATTACTTGAAGTCTTCAAGAAGTACAACATCCGTTACTTCTTCTACAATGGTGGTAACGACTCCATGGATACCTGCAACAAGATTTCTAAATATTTCAAGAAGTCTGGTTGGGATTGCAACGTCGTTGGTGTACCTAAAACCATCGATAACGACTTATTTGGTACTGACCACTGCCCAGGGTATGGTTCTGCTGCAAAATATGTCGCAACCACATTAATGGAACTTTATCATGACGCAACCGTATACAACACCCCAATGGTGACTGTGGTTGAAGTGATGGGTAGAAATGCCGGTTGGTTAACCGCTGCAGCTCAACTCGCTGTATCTAAAGGCCAAGGTCCAGATTTGATTTATCTACCAGAAGTGGTCTTTGATTATGACCAATTCTTCAAAGATGTTGAAGACGTTGTTAAACGTAAGACCAAAGCGATCATCGTTGTTTCTGAAGGTATCAAAGACAAAGATGGTAAATACGTACCAGAACACTACTCAAGTTTGTCTACAGACTCCTTTGGACATGCACAATTGGGTGGTACAGCGTCCATTCTTGCTGAACAAATCAAAGAAAAACTCAACGTTAAAGTACGTTCCATCGAATTCTCATTACTACAAAGAAGTGCTGCTCACTTAGCATCTAAAGTAGACGTGAGAGAAGCTTACATGGCTGGTGTTAAAGCCGTTAGAGCCGCTGTTAAGGGCACAACCGACAAGATGGTTGGATTTGAAAGAGTCTCTTCAAACCCTTACAAGATTAAATACAAATTAGTCCCTCTTGCAAAAGCAGCGAATACTGAAAAGAAAGTCCCTGCTGAATGGATTTTACCAAACGGTAAAGGCTTAACTCAAGATTTCGTGGATTATGCATTACCACTCATCCAAGGCGATGACAAAGCACCACTCGTCGATGGACTACCAAGATTCGCGAACCTTAAAAAAGTATTTGTTAATAAAAAGTAATCCGTTGAAAGGTTATCCAAAAATTTGGGTAACCTTTTTTTTGTTTTTGAATGCCTAAAAATATCAATCTGTTGTATAATGGTTAAAGTAAGAAAAAAGGAGTTCACACTTATGACACTATTTTGGGCGTTCATGCTTTTGTTGGCCGGCTTTGTTATTTTGGTCAAAGGCGCAGATTTCTTCGTCGATGGGGCATCTTCCATTGCAAAGTTTTTTAAAATATCTTCACTCATCATCGGTTTAACAGTCGTCGCGTTTGGGACATCGTTGCCTGAAGCAGCAGTGAGTATCACATCTGCATTATCTGGTGCGGATGACGTATCATTTGGCAACATCATCGGATCGAATATTTTCAATTTAGCGCTCATCCTAGGACTAGCATCCTTGGTACTGCCTCAAGTGGTTCACGATGACTTAATTCGTAGAGATTTCCCATTCGCGCTCGTCGCGGTGGTTTTATTGGTTCCGATGTACTATTTCTTCGCAGGCACATCCCCTTATTTCATTTTACGATTTGAAGCAGCCATTCTATTATTCATCCTCGCTTCGTTCATGTTCTTTATATTGAAAGACGCGAAAGCGATGAATGAACTCAACACACAAGTAGTTACTCATGCGGATGAAGTTGAAAAAGTCGCTAAGTATAGCATTAAAATGGCAATTCCAATCACATTGATTGGGATGGCAGGCATCGTTGGTGGAGGGATTATGGTCACCAATGGCGCGAGAACGATTGCGTTAGAACTCGGCATGTCCGAATGGTTGGTTGGTTTAACCATCGTTTCCGTGGGTACTTCTTTACCTGAATTGGTCACATCCGTGGTTGCGGCAGCGAAGAAAGAATCCGAAATTTCCATGGGGAACATCATCGGTTCAAATATCTTTAATATCGCATTTATTTTAGGTGCGAGTGCATTCATCAACCCGATTGCACTGAACCAAACAGCGATCATTGATATCTACATCCTCATCGGTTTAACCGTTGCAGTCTTCCTATTCTCATTATCCAATCGAAAGATTAGTCGCTTAGAAGGTTTCTTCTTAGTCATGTCTTATATCAGTTATTTGACTTACATTATCCTTAGAGACAGTCCACAAGCATAAAAATAAAGCGTAGCTCGACGGCTACGCTATTTTTTTAGTCTGAAATCTAAGAAGGAAATGGCTAAGTTAAACCAGGTTTGGTTGTGTTTATGGATGGCTTCGTAAGCAGCTGGGTTAGAACGATATGCATCGGTAACCACAGCTTGGGTACCTAAGGATAATCCATGAACCCCACTGTGGTACAAATGACAGTCCACCATTACCCCATGATTTCTCAAGGCTTGCATGAAAAACAAGCTGTTTTCGACTTTAACAGATTGGTCATCCATCGTGTGAAATAAGAACGTTTCAGGTGTTAAATTGGTGACGTGATTTTCCAGTGAGAATCGTTGTCTGGTATCTTCAGTAATCTCACCATAAAGACGTTTAATCGAATCTTCGTGGGCATAACCAACTTTTCCTGTAATGACTGGATAGGCTAAAATCATGGCTTTAGGTTGGATAAGACCTGGGTATTGATGGTGAAACACACCTAGGCTTGCCATGTAGTGTCCCCCACTGGAAAACCCACAAAGAATGAACGCATTTAAATCAATCGGATAGGTTGAATCGGATGTAATCACTTGAACGAATGAAGCCAATTCATCGACCGTATCTGGGTATTGTAAAAGCGTTTCTCGATAATAAATGATCCCTGCGTGATAGCCTTTTTCATTAAATGCTTTCGCAATCGGTTCTGCTTCTCTAGGTGATGTCCTTTGATAACCGCCACCTGGGGCGATTAAAACAAACGGTCTCTTTTGATCATCGATGAAATGAAACGAGATGTAATTATCGGTGTTCAGCTTAAGGTTTTGCATCAGGGATGATCTCCGTTCGATTGAGAATGTATTTTTTACCATCGTACTGATTGGGTTCGATGGTCAAAATGAGTGGGTCTTTTTGGCTTAACATCGATCCGTATTTCGCATATACCTCAGGAAATACGGTGACATCTAAAGTGATTTGTCCATCGGATACCTCGATGAATGCCATGTCTTTACCTTGTTTGGTTTGAATGACTTTAATACGTTTTACCAAACCAATGGTGCGAACTGTATGGTCAATTTCAGAGAGCGGTTTGAGTTGATGTTGTTTCATCAAATCTTCATAGATTGAAACCGGTGTGATGGATAAATTGAAGCCCAATGCGGCTTTTTCTTTTTCGATTAAGACATCATTTGGGTATTCATCAAAGGTTTTCATCACGATATCAGAGACAAACAACTCATAATCCTTATGAATCATTTGACGATTTTCATACAGTGTATGTTTGTTTAATCCGAAGACATCGAGTGCACCTGAGAAAATCAACGCTTCGATGATTTTATCGTTGAGGTCATTCGATAATCGTTTTTTAAAGTCATCAAAATCCTTAAATGGGCCTTGTTGTCTTTCTTCAACTATTTTTGTAACCGTTTGAGTGCCAATATTTTTAATCGCGATGAGAGGATAAATGATCCCTTGGTCGGTCAAGATAAACTCAAAAGCTGAAACTTGGATGTTGGGTTTCAATACTTTAATGCCCTTTTCTTTGAGCTTTCCAATATAGTCAACCACTTGGTCTGTATTGCTCGCGATTGAAGTCAGTAAAACCGTCATAAATGCGTCAAAATGGTGTGCCTTGAGATAAGCCATTTGATAGGCTACCATTGCGTAAGCGACTGAATGACTGCGATTAAAACCATAGAGAGCAAACTTCAAAATATAATCATAAATCTTGATTGCTAAAGCCTCTGATTTGTGATTGTTAACAGCTTTTTGAATGAATTTGACACGTTCATTTTCGAGGATGTCTTTATCTTTTTTGGAGACCCCACGTCTGAGTAGATCCGCTTCTGCGAGCGTATAATTCGCGAATTTAGACGCGATTTTCATGATTTGTTCTTGGTAAATGATGATCCCATAGGTTGGGGCTAAGATGTCTTTGAGTTCTTCATCGATGTAGTCAAATTTTTGACCCGCACGACGTTCAATGTACACATCGATGTTGTCCATCGGACCTGGTCTAAACAAAGCCAATATCGCAACCAAGTCTTCAAATTGATTGGGTTTGAGTTTTGTTAAGACACGTTTCATACCTATCGATTCGAGTTGAAACACACCTACTGTATCGGCGCGTGACAATAGTTCGAAAGTCTTGGTGTCATTGAGTGGGAGATTATACAAATCGAGTTTGATGTTTTTTTGTTCAATCAAACCGAGGGTTTCTTTGATGATTTGAAGGTTTCGAATGCCTAAAAAATCGATTTTTAATAAACCCATTTTTTCCAAATCTTCTGCTTCAAGCTGAGATTGATACAACTCAGAAGAACCGCTTTGTAGTGGGATGATGCGTGATAAATCGACTGAAGATAAAATGATGCCTGCGGCGTGTGTCCCTGTGTGTCTTGGGAGACCTTCAATGGCTTGTGCAAGTTTAAGGATATGTAGTGTTTTAGGGTCGGTAATTTCATAAGCTTCTGTCGCGAGTTTTACAGTACGATTGGTATCGGCTACTGAAAGACCTTGGGTTCGACAGATGTCTCTAATGGAACTTTTAACTTGAAAAGTACCAAAGGTTGTAATAGAAACCACATGGTGTTTGCCATATTTGGCTTGAACATATCGGATCACATCGTCTCGTTTGTTGTCTGGAAAATCCAAATCAATATCTGGCATGCTGATGCGTTCTGGGTTTAAAAAGCGTTCAAATAACAAATCATATTTGATCGGGTCCACATCGGTGATGCCCAAGGCAAAAGATACCAAAGACCCCGCAGCTGAACCTCTCCCTGGACCAACCATGATACCTTCTTTTTTGGCATATTTGACGAAATCCCAAACGACCAAAAAGTAGTTGTTATACCCCATTTTATCGATCACAGATAATTCATATTGAAGGCGTTCTTTATAGACTTCCGGGTGTTTAAATGGTTGTTTCTTATGTCTAATCGATAAGCCGACTTCACAAAGGTCTTGGAGATATGCTTTCGAAGATATCCCCGGTTCGAGTGGGTTTGGTAGTTTAAATGTCACCTTTTCCGGGACGAAATTGATCTTTGAAAACACAGTTTCCATGGTCTTAAATACGCTGGCATATTCGCTAAAACTTTGTTTGAGTTGTTCAAAACTTGGTAGACTAAAATCGCCTTCGTCGTAACGAACGCGTTCACTGTGTTCAATTTTAATCAATGCATCATACGCTTCTACATCATCTAAATAGTTGGCTTGATGTAGCGGTAACATATCGATTTTGTATTCATTAGATAACGCCTTAATCGTAGGTGCAACCTCAATTTCCATTTTGAGAGTTTGAACCATTAAACCCAAGTAAAACTGTTTGAGTAAATAACGGTACGATTCAATTCTTCTTCTCGCATCGTTCAGATCCTTCTTTAAAATGGCTTGATCGATGTCTGATGCGTATCCTGCACTGATGAAAATAAGGTCTTCTTGGTATTTAATAAGGTCATTCATATCGACTGCTTTTTGTTTTGAGAGTTGTAATAAACTCGATAAAATAATGAGATTTTGATGTCCTTTTTGGGTGGTAGCGTAAGCGTAAATGGTGGTGGTTTGTTCTAAATGAATAATACTTAGACGCATACCTAAGATGCGTTTAAGGTCTGTGGGTACGGAAAAAAACTTATAGCTCGCGTATAAGTTATTATCATCGGATAAAAATACCGTGTCGTAGCCACGATGTTTGAGGTCTTCAAACAAGGTTTCTAACCGAATGGTACTATTCAATAAACTGTATTCACTTTGAAGGCCAATACAACCCTTCATACCATCACATCCTACTACCTAGTATAACATACTAAGTTGTTCTTTTTTTCCAAAACCAAATGAATCCACCACCCGTTATACCCAAAAACAGTAAACCAATCACAATCGTAGTCCATAGTGTTTGTTGATTGGTTTCACCTTGGACGGTTACAGTACGGGTAAAGATGGCGTGATT
>DJWH01000095.1:19822-21010 GCA_002441525.1 Acholeplasmataceae bacterium UBA6235
AATTTGGATACCTGTCATCAAATCATACGCTTCATTCAATTCGATAACTAGGGGTTCAAAGATGAGTTCCGGTTGTTTTTTATATGTCACATACAGTGTCACTAAGTGACTGGTTTTTAATCCTGCTTCATCTGTGATTTCAAACAGAGCTTCATAAAAACCCACGGTTGTAAGATCTAAATCGGTAGTTATTTGAACATCATCGACGGTTAAATGACTGTAATTATCTTTGACTTTTAATATCAAGTCCTTTAATTCATAGGGTTCATTCCATGACAAGGTAACCTGATTCGATAACAACACCAAATCTGGTGGGGTTCGGTCTTCGATGGTAAGGGTTGTTTCAATTTGGTTCATATTTCCACTTGAATCATAAACCTCGATGGTGATTGGATAATTACCTAATCGTGTATAATCCACATATTCATCGTGAATCCATATAGAAACAAACGCGTCATAGTTATCTTTCATCAAGAAATAATCGGATAACTCAAATACGCTATTGGGGTCTAAAATGAGGGGTTTTATTTGTGTAATCATCGGTGCGTAATAGTCCCGTACTCTGACATAAGTCATGGCTTGTGTTGTATTCCCAGAGGTATCTGATAACGTAAACATGACAGGATATAAACCCACTTGATTAAGGTTGACTGCATTACTATCGATGGATAAAATGAGTTGATTGACTGGGGTGTAGTTATCTTCATAACGAACACCCAAGGTATAATTCACCGAAGTCGCGTATACCGGTATTTCAAACATAGGTAATGCGCTGAATGTAGGTGCGATTTGATCGATTACCTTAAAAGTGATGGTTTGAATCGAGGTGATTCGGTATTTTGGGGAGTAAACTTTGAAGTCGATTCGATAGGTTTTTACCACATGTGTTTGAATCACCGATTGATAGGTATAATTAACCCCATTCCGTTCATAGTAAATATTGGGGTCTTCGTTTGGGGGATTGAGGGTTGCGTAAGGCATCTGTACATAGGGTTCTAATGGGTCCCCTAGTGGGATGTTGATTTCCGTGTTATACCAGGTAAAAAAGGCCGTATTGGCCTGTAATTTGATTTGAAAAATCATCCAAACACTTAATAAAATCCAACATTTTTTCATTCAATTGATCACCATTCAATACATACCAACATCTAAGCTAAAAAAAGAAAAAGGGGCTGTAACGAAATGAAG
>DJWH01000049.1 GCA_002441525.1 Acholeplasmataceae bacterium UBA6235
CTCCTAGTCTTAGTATACGAAAACAAGCATCGTCTGCTTGTTCTATCGTTCACAATAGTCACCTTCACACACTTGATTTTGTCTGGTATGCATTGGTTGGTTTTGTTCTTCCGTATAAATTTGATTCAGTACTTGTAAGAAATAGGCTGAATCTTGTGCCCCAGATACCCCATATTCTCGGTTAATGACAAAGAATGGTACCCCTTGAACACCAATTTGTTTCGCTTCTTGAAAATCCTGTTTGACTATATCCTCAAACTGATTCTCATCTAAAACGTGTTCAACCGTCTTTAAGTCTAAACCCAATCCGTTGGATAATGCCAGTAGTGTTTGTTTATCTGAGAGGTTTCTACCTTCAGTAAAATAAGCTTGCATGAGTGCTTCTGCCATGATGGCCCCTTTACCCATGGTTTGTGCGTATTGATATAACCGGTGCGCATCCCTGGTATTGGTCATTTGAATGTGATCATAATCAAAGGTTAACCCCACGGTCTTCGCACTTTCTGAAATCAGTTTAAAGCGCTGTTTAACCTGCTCAACGGGTAAATGATGTGTCTTTGAAAATAATTCATAGGCAGAACCCATCATTGTTTTGGGTGCGTTCGGATTTAATTGATACGATTTGTAAATGACTTCGACGTTGTCTTTATATTTAAACTGTTGAAGTGCTGATTCAAAACGCTTTTTTCCAATGTAACAAAACGGACACGCAAAATCAGACCAGATTTCAATTAGCATTCAAAATCTCTCCCTTAACTGATGTGATTATAACAAAGTTATGGGCTGGTTTCATGTGAATTGCTTATTTATAGAACATTTTAAAAAAGACAAAATCGGTCCATCGACCGATTTATTTATTCAAACAATTTTTTATAGTCACCATACCCAGCTGCTTCTAATTCATCCACAGGGATAAAACGCAACGATGCCGAGTTGATACAATACCTTAAGCCGCCCAACGTTCTTGGACCATCATTAAAGACATGGCCTAAATGGCTATCGGCTTCGCTCGAACGGATTTCAATTCGAAACATGCCGTGTGAGTAGTCCTTCTTTTCAACGACCAGTTTTGGGTCTAAAGGTTTGGTGAAGCTTGGCCAACCACACCCTGAGTCAAACTTATCTAGTGATGTAAATAACGGCGTACCATCAACAATATCGACATAAAGTCCTGGTTTTTTATTGGCCCAAAATTCATTGTGAAATGCCGGTTCAGTCGCGTTTTCTTGAGTGACTCTATATTGAATTTCAGATAAATGCTTTAAGTCTTTTGGTTTCATCTTAACACCTCAAGGCTATTGTATCAAACACGCATTAAAATTCAAAATTGGATGCAATCCTTTCAGGTGGTATCCACTGGCCATCCTTGACAACAAAGGGATGAATGGATACAATCGCTGCCCGATTGATTGGACCATAAATATGGGGATAAAATAGTTGATTGTTGTTTTTGTCTTCGTATTTTACGACGCTGTCGAGTTTCGTTTCATCGATTAAGATGATTGCTAAATCGGTTTTATCGATCAGTTTTGGTAAAACACGATGAAATAGTTCAGGCGTCGATGCGTGAATAAATGGGTTATTTTCTAGTAATGAAATACCTAAAGGTTGTTCATCAATCAAGGCCATCGGCATATTGACGATGATCATACATTCACCCAATAAGCACTGCCATCGGGTTTTCGAGAGATCAAACCTAAATCGACCAAATAACGTCTGATCATCACAAAGTCATCATACACAGGTTTGAGCACTTCATTGATTTCTTTTTCTGTATAGACTTTTTCAGGGTCTAATACTTTAACGATGAATAGACAAACCCCATGTTGTTTCTTTTGTTTTGAAGGGAACTGTTTTAAAACGAGTTCATCCCCTTTTTCAAAGTATTGATCGTAGATATCTTTGAGTTCTAATTCTGTGAGTATTTGCATAAGAACACTTCCTTCTCATTTATTATAATCCCAAAAAAGAAAAATGAAACTGGCGATTGCCAATTTCACTTCTTTTCTAGTTTACAAGTGTTGATGCCAAATAGGGTGTATAAACCGCAGAAACTGAATAGCGCTGTGAGTGTTAACACCAAAGCGAATACAAATAGTGCGATCGATAACCACAAGATTTGGTTTAAGAGTAATACGCCTACGACGACGAGTAAAGCGGATAATACATAACGAATCAACTTGTCGGTAGACCCAACGTTCTTTTGAAATTTCATCTTGATTACCTCCATGCTTTTATTGTAATCCGATGAAACTAAAAAACCTATGATAATGCTTTGAAATCCTGTTTTAGCTTTTTAGGCACTTTTGTAAATAACACTAAAGGCAGTATCAAAACAAATGAAACCAGTACAAACCAAAATTCAAATCGGATCGCATTATCTTCGAATAGGATGCCTTTAAGGAAATTCATAACAGCGAAGAATAAAAAACCACAAAGCATCACATTCACAATTTTATGCATTTTTAAGACAAATCGACTATGTCTTTCATCTAAATATAGAAAATATTGAGGGGTTGCTATGGCGTAAACGACCATCGGAATCATCATTACCACGAGTACGACAATGATGATTAGGCGAATAATCATTACCGAAACAAAAATGGTCACATCATCTATACCCATCAAGATCTCCAGGGGAAAAAATAATATCAGTACTAAACCAAGCCAAGCTAAAACCAACACAAGCGTTAACAAAGCACTTAATAAACCCAACATAAAACTGGTTTTTTTGCTCATAATGACTCCATTAACTGACCATATCGTCAACTGGATTTGTCTTGTACCTTTCGATAAATCAATCCACTCATCACAAACATGCTGATAACCACCATGATCCAAAGTACATGTTCAAAAATAGACCAACACATGAGCGCTCTTAATGGTTCAATCGATAGGTACATGACGCTGATGAAGCTACATGCCAATAGATAGCTTAAATGGATGATGTGCCATTGGGTCAACGTATGATGTAACAGATTATGTCGTTTATGCTTCCATAATTTCCATAAAAACAACCCGTTTGCGACAACTTTTGTCATCATCCAAAGGATGGCAATGCCTTGAAAGAAAATAATGAATAATACGAAAAGAAGGGGATATATTTCTAATTCACTTTGATAAAAGCTCGACATGGACGAAACCATCGAATACATTAATATTATTAACAAAATGGTTTGAATCAAGGTTATGATGCCGATATCCACATGTTTTCTCATCTTTATCCAATACCTCTGTTGGATGTTTTTTGGCTAGGTACTTTGACGAATAACAATATGAGTATGAGTGGCAACGCTAATAAAGAAATATTAAACCACTCGATAGAAATCGATGAAGGATCGCTTAGGTAACTTCTGATCAGGATGAATGCGATAAGTCCGACCAGCGCGAGTGGGATGGCAGATAAGTATTTAACCAAGTAGATATACGACGCTTTGTGTTTGTCATAATAATACAAAAAGTAATGTGGTATACCAATGGCGTATAGTACGGTGTATCCCACTGAAATACCCCAAAATATCCATCCAAAAAACCATAACAAGACAATCCCAACATAACCTGTTGGACTTGAATCTATGCTTTGAATGGCAGTGGATAACCAGCGAAAGGTATATACCAATACAACGATCATCGCTACCCAAACGGTGATAGCCAAAATCCCCATAATCAAACTTGTGGACTTCTTCATGTCAATCCTCCTCGTATAATATGTAGT
>DJWH01000046.1 GCA_002441525.1 Acholeplasmataceae bacterium UBA6235
CACTACATATTATACGAGGAGAATAAACACATGAAAAAATTACTTACAATCGCTTTACTCTTGGTATCAATGGTTGTTTTGGCTGCTTGTAATGGCGGTTCAAGCGATGACAATACCATCTCATTCGCTTGGTGGGGGACGTCTGACCGAAATATCGCAACCTATCAAGCCATCGAATTGTTTGAAGCAAAATACCCACAATACAAAGTCAAAGGAGAACAATCCACCTGGAATGGGTATCAACAAGCTTTAAACAATAAACTCAACCGTGGCACAGAAGCGGATGTCTTTCAAGTAAATTACAACTGGATTTATTCGATGTATGGCAAAGACTATTTCATGGACTTAACCGAACTTGGTTTGGATTTCTCTAAATACCCAGCCGATGAACATACCCCACTCACAGTGGATGGTAAAGTGTTGGGGTTATCGGTATCCGAAACCGGCTATATTTTCTATTTAAATCAAAAACTCTATGAGGATGCGAATGTATCCTTTGATGGTGGTACCCGAGTGATTCCAAACACTTGGGAAGAATTGATGACTGCTGGTGAACTCATCAATGGCAAAGACGCATCTAAATACGCGATTGGTCGTTTAGATGCTCAACAAGTGGCCATCTTGATGTTTTCTTATTTGGCTCAAATCACTGGTAAAAATGTGATCAATGACCAAAACCAACTCAACTTTACCCAAGCTGAATTGGTTCAAGGGTTTAACTTCATTACCGATTTGAGAAGCACAGGTGTCTTGATTCCTTCTAACGCCATCGATACCCATTTGGATGGACCAACCAATCCAAACTGGACCGCACAAAAATACGGTGGTGTCTTACAATGGAACACCGCCATTTCAGAATATCAAAACACACTCCCTGAATCCGCAAACTTGGTGATGGCCGGGATGTTCCAACAACAAAGTGGACAAAACTCAGGGATGTATAAAAAAGTTTCTATGGCTTATGCCGTATCTAAACGTGTGGAATCCAGTGATGCAAAACAAACAGCGGTGAAGACATTCATCGAATTCATGACCACCGACCCTGAAGCGGTAGCGATCCTTGGTGTTGACAGAGGAGTATCTTCTAACAGCACCACACAAACGTTATTAAAAGCCGTTGAAGGTAAAAACTTTGAACAATCCCTTGAGTGGCAAGGACACACAGTGGTTCAAGCGATGTATAACCAACAGTTATCCAACAACATTGAACTATACATTCACCCATACTACGAACACAATACCTTTAGAGCCATCTATGAAGGTCCGATTGAATCCTTCTTACTCAATAACATCAACGCGAATGAAGCGTCCTCTCGAATCATTCAACGATTCAATACCGAATTAGCAAGAATCATGGCGGATTAGTTATGGTAGGCGAAAAGAAATGGGTACCCTACGTGCTGTTGTTGCCGTGGTTCATTGGATTTATCTTATTTAAACTCTACCCATTCATCAGCGCATTCTTACTCAGCTTGTATGAAAAAAGAGGTAGAGTATCGACCTTTGTTGGGTTGAAAAACTTTGAACTCATCTTTGATTCTTCGAGTTATTTGGGTTCAGAATTCATGAACGCATTAAAAGTCACATTCATTTATGTCTTCGTAACTGTACCACTGATTTTGATCGTATCCTTATTGGTCGCGTACATTTTAGCATTAAAAATGAAAGGCATTGGCTTCTTTAGAACCGCCTTTTATATGCCAACGGTCCTTGGGGCGAACGTCGCCATCATCATCCTATGGCGCTATATCTTTGAATACAATGGTTTAATCAATGCGGGTCTAAAATTGATTGGACTCCAACCCATCAGTTTCTTAGGCACCGCTGCTGGGGCGATGACCTCGATTGTCTTACTCCGTGTCTGGCAATTCGGGTCTACGATGCTCATATTCTTAAATGCGTTAAAGAATGTGCCAGAAACGTTGTATGAAGCAGCGACCATCGATGGGGCTGGAAAGATCAGACAGTTCTTCAGTGTGACTGTACCGATGATTACCCCCATCATCCTATTCAACGCAGTGATGCGTCTGGTAGAAACCTTCCAAGTGTTCAATGGACCAATGCTCATTACCAATGGGGGACCAGAAAACTCAACCAACGTATTGAATAAACTCATTTATGACATCGCCTTCAAAGGTGGCGACCTCAACGTCGGTAGTGCGATGTCTTGGATATTGTTCGTCATCATCATGGTATTCACCGTGATGATATTTAGATCCAGTAAGTACTGGGTTCACTATCAGGATTAGGGGTGAACACAGATGAACAAAACCATTCAAAAGAGAATCTTTACGATCATTAAATACACCATCATCCTCGCTTTCGCGTTTGTGATGTTGTATCCGCTATTATGGATTATTGGCGCGTCATTCAATGAAGGTGCCAACGAATCGTTCTTTTTCTGGCCTACCCATTTCACCTGGATTGGTTGGCAAGAAGCCTTAACTGCCCCTGGTTGGGGTAGTGCTAGAGGGTATTCATTGTTAAGAGCGGTATGGAATACGATGCAATATGTATTACCGCATGTGATATTCGGGACTGTTTCAACACTCTTAACCGCTTATGTACTCACCCGTATGCATTTTAAAGGTAAGAAGTTGGTATTCGCTTTGGTCATCGGAACCTTACTGATGCCAAATACCATCTTTAGAATTCCGATGTATGCCTTTTGGACCAGTCCTTCTGTCGCAACCATTTGGGAAAATAGCCCATTGCCATTCATGCCATTCTTACCACTGTGGGCAGGGTCAGTGTTCGCGGTGAATTCATTCTCGATTTTCATGTTCATTCAATTTTTTAGAACCATCCCACGCGACTTAGATGAAGCCGCTTATATGGATGGTGCGAATAAGATGCAAGTCTTATGGTACGTGTTGATGCCGGTGTTAAAACCGATTGTCATCACCGTCGCGTTGTTGTTATTCATCGCTGAATTCAACGACTATCAAGGACCACTCATCTACATTACAAACGCAGAGTTGTTTCCGCTAGCGAAAGTCTTACCATTATTGGGATTAGACTCCACCAATACCTACGCCCATGTCTATGCGCGTTCGATTGTGTCGGTATCGATCCTCATCATCGTCTTCTTTGTTGCACAAAAATATTTTGTGGGTAACAACGCAGACTCAGCCATTAAGGGTTAGGAGGTTCACATGAAAAAAAGCATTTTAGGGGTCATGATCACACTTTTAATTGTGCTATCTGGTTGTGTCCAAAAGACACCTGAACCAGAAGCCGAAAAAGATTATATCTGTAAGGATACCCCACTCGCCGAAGGGTGTTATGTGCCATCAGACGATTTAGATTTCATATCGCCGGTTGCGGATGAATACACCATTTCAGAAACATTTGAAACCGATCGTGTCAATCAAATGCCACGCAACTGGTTGTTATATCGCAATGAAGAATATAAAACCGATGGTGTAAAAGCGACCATTGTCGAAAATGGTGATAATCGCTATGTTGAGCTATTTTCGGATGGTTTAAAAGCACCGATGTACCCACAATCCGCACCAAATCCAACCTTTATATTCTCTACTAAATTCAATTTGGACCAAGACCGTAAAGGGGTAGCTTACGCATCCATCCTGTTACCTTCGGATAAACCAACCGATTCGATATCCTTCGGGGTATCTACTGGTGCGGTGAATACCATCCAAGCCATCATTGGTTCGGACTTAAAAGTTCAAATCAAGGTGGGCGGACCGTTCTTTTACTACTCTGGTACAGCCGATGGTGGTGACATCCATTTAACCAACATTACAATCCAAAAAGACACCTGGTATACGTTCAAGTTTGAATGGGACGCTTCAACGAATGTCGTATCTGCGTCCATACAACAAGGGGATCAATTCACCGCTTTATACAGTGGGGCTTTCCACATTTCAAACCGTGTAAATGCATTAGTAGACGGTGCGATTCTCGTACCGAATGTCTTTAGAGTCACCATGCCGAGAAATTATACGAACACCTATGCATACATAGACGATGTGATCGTAGAAAGAAAGGGGGCGTAAGCGATGAAGAAATTAATGATGGTTTTATTGATCATGATTTCAAGTTTGATGGTATCTAGCAAAGTATTCGCTAATGGTCCAACCATCCCTTATACCGAAGCCGATTATGCCCGTTTAAACGCTGTGATTCAATACGTCGAAAATGTCTTAAAGTATGGTCATGAATACAACGAAGATACCAACTTATTGCCAGACGCCATCAATACCTTGACTGGTGAACCTGCCCGTTGGACATTCCCAAACCGTGCTGAAGTGCCGTATGCCAATTTGGCCAATCAACAAAACTTTTTCAGAACCTTGGTTGCGTTATCGAACGTGACCGGTAGTGACAAATATAAAAATGAAGCCGTCAGTATCTTAGATGAATTCATGGACAACTACCAATCTCCAAATGGCTTATTCCAATGGGGTGGACACCGTGCGATCAATCTAGATACACTAGAAGTCCAAAGTTTTGAAGGTCCAAATGGACCCCATGAACTTAAAAACATGATGCCATACTATGAACTCATGTTGGAAGTCAATGAAGAAGCCGCCCTCAAGTTCATGAGACAAATGTGGACAGCGCATTTCTACTGGAGTTCCACAGACATGAACCGTCATGGTAGTTATTCGACCGCTTATGACGTCAATGTCTTTGGTCAAACCATTCCGGAAGATGTCATCAAAATGGATACCAACGGTAACCCAATCATCCCAGCAGATTCGCCAGGTTTGTTACCATTTGTCAACTCCGCGACGGATTTAGCGTACGCCGCATTCACCTTATCCAACCATACTGGTGACCCAATCCCAGCCGATTGGGCGAAGTATTTGATGCGTCAATATAACCTCGCCAGCAACCCGACCACGGGCATGACGGTATATCAATATAAATCAACTTTAGTTACCAAATCCGCGATTGAATGCGCTGACCCAGCGTACACCAACTCAGGTTGTGGCGATAGAGTAGCCCGTCAATTTAGAGATTTTGGTCCAATTGCGAGAGAAGCAAATGTCGCTTGGAAAAACACCCAAGCGGTCTATGTAGATAATATTTTGATGTTATTAGAAGCCGCGGACAAATACGGACAATCCGAATTTGTCGATTGGGCAAGACAATACATCGAAGGGTATTTGAAATACGCGTATATCCGTGTCGATGGTAGAAACAAAATCATTCCGATGTTTATTGATGGTACCGTGACTTATGGGTACATCGTACCTGAAGTCGGGTACTTTGGACCATCTCGCATGAGACTCGATTATGTCGATATGCCAACCAGTTACCTATTACCAATATTGAGAACCATTTTACAAACTGAACAAGCAGAAGATCAAGCGTTGTTATGGTCTTACTTCCGTGACATCGTGTATACCTTTGGTTTAGGTGATATCGGTAGCCTTGGTGGTGCCAATCCAAACCTCGATGTGGATACATCGATTGACGATCCTTTCGCATTGATGGCGATGGTGGAACTCTATGACCACACCAAGAATAAAGCTTACCTAGAGGTTGCGAGAACCATCGGTAACAACATCGTGACCGAAAAATTCCACCG
>DJWH01000111.1 GCA_002441525.1 Acholeplasmataceae bacterium UBA6235
GAGATACTTTGTCTACAGACTGAAATCACCAAATATTGGTGATTTGATATGTACATTGGAGCGGGTGATCGGGATCGAACCGACGTCATCAGCTTGGAAGGCTGGGGTTCTACCATTGAACTACACCCGCAAAAATGGTCGGGAAGACAGGATTTGAACCTGCGACCTCCTGGTCCCAAGCCAGGCGCTCTACCAAGCTAAGCTACTTCCCGATAAAATATGGCGTACCCAGGAGGACTTGAACCCCCAACCTCTTGATCCGTAGTCAAGCGCTCTATCCAATTGAGCTATGAGTACAACTTTTTGGTGACCCGTACGGGATTCGAACCCGTGAATGCATGCGTGAAAGGCATGTGAGTTAACCGTTTCTCCAACGGGCCACATTTAAACAAGCGCATTTACTATTATACCAATAAAAATGCGTTTGTCAATATAATTTATACATATTAATTCAAATTAATATGCGATGTTTTGGAGGATCTTTTTGGCTGCTGCTTCGCCTTGAATATAGCGGATGATTTCATAGGCAAAATCGAGGGTTGCACCAGCACCTCTTGCTGTGATAACAAGGCCGTCCGTGACTGCTTTTAACTCTGGATGATAGACCCCTTCAAAAGCGTCATTTTGATTGCCTGGATAGATGGTATATTGCTTGTTTTTTAAGACACCCATTTCCCCTAAAAAGCGTGGACCTGCACAAATCGCACAAATGAGTTTTTGATCCTTCTCAAATGTTTTCACGGTCGACTTAATGAAGGTATCTTGGTCGATGATTTGAGCAACATATTTACCACCAGGGACAATCAAGAAATCATAATCTTCGAAGTCAATTTCATCCGAGTGATAATCTACCATCACTTGTAAACCATAACCTGTAGTAATCATTTTTGAAGGGTTAATGGTTACGGTATCCACTGCGATTTGAGCTCTTTTTAATAAAGCTCTGGTCGATAGTGCTTCGGTGTCTTCACAAAAATCGGATAAGATGAGTAAACCTTTCATAGGAACCTCCTAAAAGAGTATTTGTTCAATCAAAGATTTAAAACGGATGCTGCATTGTGCTTCAAAGACACTGTAGTCTTCTAACTGTGAAGGTTCGCCTACGATGTCTGAGATGATTTTAACCGAAATCATCGGCGTATTCAATAGATGTGCGACTTGGAAATAGGCTGCCCCTTCCATATCACATACACTGTTGGGTTCAATGACTTTTGTTAAAAAAGTATCCCCTGTATAGAGTTTTGTTTCAGTTAAATTCAATTTGGATTGGACTTGCTTGGTGATGATTGGATCTGGTAAGTAATTTGTGGGTAATTGCGGTACTTGTCCCTTGTCATAGCCAAAAATAGATAAATCAAAGTCGTGATAGGTTGCCGATTGGATGAACACCATATCTCCGGGATTCAGTGGTTTAAAACCACCGACCAATCCAACGTTGATGATATAATCGACTTTATAGGTGGATAAAACGGAAGTGAGTCCAAACGCAGCGTTGACTTTACCAACACCGGTGGTCATAATCATCACTGAATGCCCGTTTATTTCCCCTGTAACCACGTTTTTACCGTTTAAGGTGAAGTTGTCAGGGTTGGTCACTAAATGGCTAATGGCGTCCGTTTCTGAGGCCATCGCACCAATGATTAAAATCATTAGTTTTCCTCCAATATTTTTTGAATTCTTGAGACGATGATGTCTACCGCTACCCCATGGTTATAATCATTTGGTATGATGACATCTGCGTGACGTTTGGTTGGTTTAACATACTTATGATGCATCGGCTTAACGGTGTTTAAATATTGTTTGATGACAGAGTCGACGGTTCTACCGCGTTCTTTGATGTCTCTTTGGAGACGTCTGATGAATCTCGTATCGTCATCGAGTTCAACGAATAATTTGATGTCTGATAGTTGACGGATGCGTTCATCGGTTAATATCAAAATGCCTTCTAGGATGATGACTTTTTTAGGTTCAACGATTTCAGTTTGAAGACTGCGGTCATAAGTTTCAAAATCATAGATGGGTTTAGAGATGGATTCCCCCCTGAGTAACGCTTCAATGTGTGAAACCAATAGATCGTTGTCTAACGAACTTGGATGGTCATAGTTGACACGGTAACGTTCTTCGAGACTCATGTCATGTTGTGCCTTGTAATAGTCATCGTGTTTGATGATGGCGACACTCTTTAAATCGAGTTTCGCTAAGATTTCATTGACGACTGTGGTTTTGCCGGAAGCGGATCCGCCCGCTACTGCCATGATGACTGGTTTCATGATTGTGTGGTCTCCTTGACTAATGATTTGTGCATCCATACTTTTTTTAACCAGCGGATGAGCATCGTCATACCGCGGAAGAATTCATCACAGGTGATGCCTAAATAAATCCCTAATAATCCCAATTGTAAGGTGTTGGATAAGAGGAATGACGCTGATATCCCGATACCGAGCATTGAAATGATCGCCATCACGAGTGGGAATGTGGTATCCCCAGCCGCACGTAGTGCTTGGATGATGACTAAGTTCAAACTGCGGCCAATTTCCAATAATATGACAAACAAGAAAATTTGACGCATGGTTTTAATCACCACAGGATCATCGGTGAGTGCTTTCGCAATCACTGGTAAAAATAAGTTGACGGTAATGGTGGCGATGGTAACAACCCCTATGGTCATGATGGTTGTTTTTAAGGTATTTCTATAAGCCCCTTCATAATCTTCTTCACCAATGTAATAACCCGTAATAATGGCGTTACCAGCAGCGAATGAGGCTGAGAATAAGAATATGTAAGATAATACTGTATTGACATAAGTTCTGGTTGTGATCATCTCTGTCCCTAGTTTATTGACAAACGATAAAATCACAAACTGCATGAGGTTATAGGTCATGTTCTCTAAAGCGGAAGGTACGCCGACTTTTAAAATCTTTTGCATGCTACTTCTATCATATCGTATTTTGGTGACAGATAATCCAATCATTTTCTTTAAAAGCACAAAAGTGACCAACATGGTTAGGAAACGCATGAGCATGGTAGACACGGCAGCACCAGCAACACCCATCTCAGGTGCGCCTAGATAACCATAGATAAAGATGAAATTAAAAACGATGTTAAAGACGTTCGCGATGATGACGGTGATCATCACTTGATGCGTATGACCATAACTTCTCAGTGCTGATGATATCGCGTTTGATATCGCAACAAAGCACAATGAGATGGCTGTATAAAATAAGTAATCATAAGATAATTGTTGGATTTCAATCGGTGTTTCAATCAATCTAAACAATAAGTTACCAAAAACAAGCAGTGTGGTCGCGATGATTAACCCAATGAATACTTGCATCAAAATCCCTGTTAAAATGGCTTTTTTAGCCCCTGATTCGTTTTTCGCACCTAAATATTGAGAAACGACCACCGAAATCCCAGCGGAGACGATGTTGATCAATACACCAAACAAATTGATGACTGTAGAGGCATTCCCAACTGCAGCGACACTGCCGGCTGCGAAAGCATTGGCTTTCTCATATCCTGAGATCATGAAGGTATCCACAGACCCCATGAGAATGAAAAACAAGAGTTCTATAAAGATTGGGAATGTGAGGATTAAGATTTTTTTTTGGAGTTTTTGTGTCATAGGTAACCTCGAATTAATCCATTAGGTATTATAACATAACCCATGGTAAATGCGCCTCTCTATCCGTAAAAAATGAGAACGGTTAAGTTCTCATTTTAGGATGTCTTGGTAAACTTTGTTTTCATTGAAAAATTTAATGGCGTAGGGACAGGTTGCAATCGCCTTATAGCCTTGTTGTTTGATGGTTTCATATGCAAGGATCAATAATTTTTGTGCAATCCCTTGTCCTCTTAATGATGGATCGACAAAGGTATGATTGATGTCGACTGTTGTGTCATCAATATTCGGAAAAGTCACTTCGGCGATGATTTTTTCATCGCTACAAACGTAGATCATATTGCGTTCAGTAATAAAATCCATGGTGACCTCCTTAGCGGCTACAAACTTCGTTGTATAACAATTCTGGATTGTCCAAATCGATGCCTTCAACCAAAACATCGTGTTTATCCTTGTTTCGTTTAAACCAAGTCACAGCGTAACTACAGGTTGGTATGGCTTTAAATCCTTGTGCTTGAATCGATTCATAAGCCATCACCAATAGTTCGTTCGCAACCCCTTGACCGCGTAACGATGGGTCAACAAACGTACGGTTGATTTCAACGATATTGCCAGATGTTATTGGAAATTTGACTTCGGCCAATAATTGACCTGATTCGTTTAATGCATAAATGTGATGATTTTGTTTGATATAGTTCATGAGATTCGCCTCCCTAGTGGTATTCTATCATAAATCCTTGGATTCTTGATGATTAGATGCTTCTAGTTCTTCGGGTGTCGGGTCTGCAAAATCCGTTTTTTCTTCGACCAAAGCGATGAGTTTATCATCCGATTTAGACTTAGAATCGCCTAGGTACATTTGATAAATTTTACGAAAGGATTGGGTTTTTTGGTCTCTCAATATGACCCTTTGTATGAATAAAGTCGTAAAGATCGTGAGTGCCCAAAACGGGGTTAACGGGGCCATCCAAAAGACCATGACTGACGTACCAATGGAGATAAACCAAGGATTTTTAACGATGGATCCATAGACAATAAATGCGATGGCCCAGCCATAATAAATAAGCAATGCTAAAAAGAGGGCTAATAACCCTTTGGGTGTTCTCAAGCCTAAAATCAATCGAATGATGGCTTTGAAGAAGGTGATGGTAATGTGGATGAATTGTCGAATATATTTCATATAATCCCCTCTAAGTCCATTATATACTACATCATGGCATCTACAAAGCTAAGCGCGAATGAAAGTGCTATCCAATAAAGAGGTCACAAATTATTCTATTTTGGTTTTATCAATTTATACCACAAAATTAAACAAAAAATTAGATAAAGGAAG
>DJWH01000014.1 GCA_002441525.1 Acholeplasmataceae bacterium UBA6235
TTGAAACTTACGGAATAGGTTTGCATTGAATGGTCCAGCTAGCCCACGGTCAGAACTGATTAAGATATAACATGTCTTTTTAACGGGTCTCGTTTCTAATAAAACATGGGATAACTCTTGATCGGTCAATACGCCTTGAATGATGTGATTGAGTCTTTTCACCATTGGGCGATATGACACCATTGCTCTTTCCGCTTTTTTAAGTTTGGATGCGGAGACCATATACATTGCATTCGTGATTTGAGCTGTCTTTTTGGTCGCGATGATACGCGCCTTAATATCTCTCATCGAAGCCATAGGGCTATCCTATACGAACGTTAATTTAAAACGTGTGATGGCTGATTTCAATTGATTGACATCAGGCAATACAGCCGTTTTTCTAAGTTCTTCTAAAAGGTGGTTGGCTTCTTTATCCGTATTAAAGAAACTATGTAATGTTTTTTCAAATCGTCTAATTTCTGATAATTTGATGCTATCTAAGAAACCGTGGGTCAAGGCGAATATCGAAATGACTTGGTATTCGACTGCCATGGTATCATGCAAACCTTGTTTCAAGATTTCAACGGTACGTTTACCACGTTCCAAACGCGCTTTGGTCGCTTCATCTAAGTCACTACCGAATTGGGTGAAAGCTTCGAGTTCTCTGAAAGATGCGAGGTCAAGACGTAACGTACCTGAGACTTTTTTAATCGCTTTGGTTTGTGCAGCACCACCGACACGAGAGACCGATAAACCAGCGTTTATCGCAGGTCTAACGCCACTGTGGAACAAATCGGATTGTAAGAAGATTTGTCCGTCGGTAATACTGATGACGTTGGTTGGGATATACGCAGAAATATCGCCTGCTTGGGTTTCAATGATTGGTAAAGCAGTGATGGAACCACCACCCAAAGCATCATTGAGCTTAGCGGCTCTTTCTAATAGTCTACTGTGTAGATAGAAGACATCCCCTGGGAAGGCTTCACGACCTGGTGGTCTTCTAAGTAGTAAGGATAATTCGCGATAAGCCGTCGCGTGCTTGGTCAAATCATCATATACGATCAAGACATCTTTACCGGCAAACATGAATTCTTCTGCCATCGTAACCCCTGCGTAAGGTGCGAGGTATAACAGTGGTGAAGGTTCGGATGCGGATGCTGATACGATGATGGCATAATCCATCGCACCATGGGATTTCAAGGTTTCGTATACACCGGCTACAGTCGATTCTTTTTGACCAATCGCAACATAGATACAAATGACGCCTTTACCTTTTTGGTTGATGATGGTATCAATCGCTAATGTGGTCTTACCAGTTTGACGGTCACCGATGATGAGTTCTCTTTGGCCACGGCCAATCGGTACCAACGCATCGAGGACTTTAATCCCGGTTTGTAGTGGTTGATGCACGCCTTTACGGGCCATAACGCCTGTAGCTTTACGTTCGATTGTACGGAACTTATCGGTTTGGATTTTGCCCATACCATCGATGGGTTTCCCCAGTGGATTGACAACCCTACCGATGAGGGCTTCACCGACAGGTACTTCCAGAATGCGTCCAGTGGTTTTGACTGAATCGCCTTCTTTAATATTGGTAGATTCATCAAGTAGGATGACCCCAACATAGTCTTTTTCAAGGTTTAATACTTGACCAAAGACACCATGTGGGAATTCTAATAGTTCACCGCTCATTGCCTGATCAAGGCCATGAACCAATGCAATCCCATCCCCTACACTGATGACAGTACCGACATTATCGGTTTTAATTTCATTTTGATACTTCTTAATTTGCTCAATGATCAAAGAACTGATTTCAACTGGATTAATTTTACTCATATATTCACCTTCTCTATGCCTTTAAGGTTTCGCTTAAAGAAGCAATAAATTGATTGATGGTATGGTCGACAACATTGCCTTCATAAGCAATTTTGATGCCACCCACAATGGTTGGATCGATTACATTTTCTAAATGGGCTGTTCTGTTGAGTTTGGTTTGCAATGCAACTTTGATCCCTTCGAGCTCGGTTTTAGATAATGGTTTGTTGGAATACACCTTAGCGCGCAACACCTGATGTTGTTGGTCTAGTAAGGTTTGATAGCTGTTTAAAATGGCATGAACTTCCATCAATCGCTGATTGTCGATCAGAACGTATAAAAAATGGACCATTAACGGGTTTAGATTTAAACCGTTAATGAGACTTTTTTTATCCGATGTAGATACTTTGGGGTGATTTAACAACGATTCGAGTTGTCCATGGTATTGTGAGATGAATTGTATCAGTTCACTGACCATGGCGTCGGTTTGTTTTTGTTCTACCGCGAGGGCGTAGAGTGCCTCAGCATATTGGTAGCTTAAACTACTCATGAGCGTTTAACCTCATTGGTTGCTTCATCCACCCATTGTTCATACTTTTTGGCATCGACTTCTTTTTGAATGATTTTCTCAGCCAAAACTGTCGCTACCGTTACAATTTCTTTCTTCATTTGATCTTGGGCTTTTTGAACCTCAAGTTCAACTTCTTTCTCAGCTTCTAGTTTAAGACGCTGTGCTTCAGCTTTCGCTTTCGCGATGATTTCTGATTCTTCTTTTTGTGCTCTGACTCTCGCATCTTCTAATGTCTTAGAGACAGAATTGCGTAAGGTCGAATACGTTTCATCGGCATTGGCTTTGATCTGAGCAGCTTCTACTTTAAGCGCTTCTGCTTTGAAAAGTTCTTCATCCATGTAAGCTCTACGCTTTTCCATGAATTCGGTCAGGTTCTTCCAGAAGAATTTACGAATCACTAAAAACAGAACAATCGTTCCGCCCAGTTGAATCAAAATTTCTTCGAGACCCACGCCCAGTAACAAACCAAGCGACTCTTCAACAAAGTTTTTTAGTGTATCAGCAAGCATAAACGCTTACCCCCTTTAACGATGATTACGCAACGAAAATCAAGATGATGGCGATGACTAGACCATAAATACCTGTGGTTTCAGCTAACGCGTCCCCAAGTAATAAAGTCGAGCGGATTTCGTTGATGGCTTCTGGTTGTCTACCAACCGCTTCAACCGCTTTACCTGCTGCGTAACCTTGGCCAATCGCAGTACCGAAACCGGTGAATACAGCCAATCCAGCACCTAAAAATGCCATACCTGTTTGAAAAAACTGATTAAAATCCATCTTTCTTTCCTCCTTATAAGATGATTAATCTTCCACAGCAATCGCTAGGAATATTGAAAATAAACTTAAATACACGTAGGCTTGAATCGCACCTACAAATATATCAAACACTGGGTGTAATAAGAACGCCCCAATGAAGATCCCTACATAAGATGTAAAATGGTAAATCAAGATAGCTAAAATAGACCCTGACATCAAATTCCCAAACAGACGCATACCCATGGAAAATGGGGTTGAGAATTCACCGATTAAGTTGAGTGGTAAGAATACTGGGTTTGGTGACAACAATGCTTTCATTCTCGCGACAGGTCGTTTGATAACCAACGCTGAACCTTGAATGGTTGCGAAGACGATGATGCTCATCGATAACGCAATATTCAGGTTCGATAATGGTGCCGTAAGTCCGACTAAACTTGCCCAGTTCGCGAACACCAAATACATGAACATGGTCAATAACAACGGTTGAAAAGTCTTGTGGTATTTTGGAAAAATCGGGACGAGCATTTTGTTGATGAGGTCAACCAACCAAATCATAATGAATGTAAAACCTTTGGGTGTTTTACGGTAGTCCAACTTTTTAACACGCAAACCCACCACGGTAGTCATGATGATTAAAACAATGAATACGATGATGCTGGCTTTAAGTGCCGATGATAAGTTGTAGTAAAAATCATAGAAAGCTTTGAAAAAATCATTCATGATGATTTCCCCCTCGAATGGTTTGCCAAATGGCTTGGCTATATAATGCAATTTTAAAGGTCAACAAACCAAAAAATGTCCCATAAATGTTCAGTGTTTCCATATAATAGGACAAGCCTAGAACGATGACGTATAAAGTATATCTTAAAATCAGACCAATCATTCTGCCTGAAACCCTTGGGTTATCTTTGGTCATTTTACGGTGGTTTTTGGCCAATAGACTCATGCCCCACAACATGGTTGCACCACCCAAAATGATGCTGATGGTGACGGCTTTACCAAAAATGAAATAGGCAGCGATGCTCGATACGGCAATCAGCAAAATGGTATATTTAAAATTTTGTGTGAATTCATTTCTTGCTGACATCTTTATCCTCTTTTTTGGTCATTCGTTTGTATAGATTTGAAATAGATGAATAAATCCCAAACAGCGTAAATAGTATGGTGAATAAAACCTTTGTCTTTAAATACTCATCCAAAATAAGCCCTAAGATAATCAATCCGAGGAGGACAAACACCAACTCGTAAAAGAACGCGATGACCAAATTATACTCACGATAGATTTCGACCAATGATTTTCTTTTTTTATCTTTATTGGGTTCCATATAACCTCAGTAGGCTTTATTTATAATAAAAAGCCCCGTACTTTGAAAAATCTTACAATAACTAGTATATCAAATTCATTCCAACATCACAAACAAAATCGATAAGCAGTGCTTCTCTTATCAAAGCTGTTTATTATATCAGATACTCACTCAAAATGACCTGTTCTAAAGCGCGGTAAATCCAATTTATACGGTTTTTGTGCCAGCGCTGATTTGAAGGCATATACGATGGCTTTCATTTCCTTTTCTGTTTCTGTGGTGAAATCCATTCTAAAAGTCGTGATATTCGCTGTTTTCAATGTCTCTAAATAATCAATCAATAACAATGGTTTTGGGTCCATGACACGCATATTACAATGCCCATCATTGAGTAATGCATATTTACCGATGTGGTCTTGGAGGTAATATTGGTCTTTGAAACACAAACGACAGTTGGGTTTATAGCCAAACGTTTTCGCAACCGGACAGTATTTGGAAATCATCAAATCTTTGTGTCCATAAACCACCATTTCAAGGTTTGGATAGGCACCAAATCGATTAAAATAGCGTTTTGAGAAACGCAATACATGGTCTAAATCCAACTCTGATGATAAGGCGATACGTTCGACATTGTAATTTGAAATGAGGGCAGCTGTGTAGATATTGGTGATGTTGATAAATTCATCGGTCACCAATGGGTATCGTTTTTGGTTTTGATATATACCACCAAGTTCAGAGACCATGGTAGGACCTGTGATATCAAATTCATCGATGTCTTCGATAATCCTTTTGGTCACCGGTCTCACAACGGTATTCGGATAGTCTTTTGGATTCACATCGATGATATCTTCAAAGTAGATTTCATCCAATCCTAGTTTATAAGCTACGTTTAATTGATCAAGGGTATGGACTCTCGCCACCAATTTAATTGAATCCTGATGGTTAAATCCATTTTTAATGGTATAGGGTTTAATTAAGGCTTCTTTTCGTTCTATTCTTTGTGCAATCAAAGACTCAACCGCGAGTCTTCTAAGTTCATTGAGTTCTTTTACTGGGATAAAACACGCCCCATCGGTATATACAGTTAACGTATCAAAATAAAATGGGGTACCACCCAATTTTGAGATATTTTGTGCAATAGAAGCCTCTGTGGCTGGTTGGTTCATGGCATACTCCAGGTGGTTTTGTGAAGAAACGGATACCTGATGGTCACCATCGCTGAGGCTTAACGTCAATGGTTTATCGATATATGCTGTGACCATCCCTGTGATTGGAATGAGTTTGAAAGCAGATGATTGATACATGACCAAATCCTTTTCCAAATCAGAATCCAGGGTTTTGTATAAAATAGAGTCTGGATAGACTTGTTCTTTGACTTCTAAATAGATGGTTTCCCCTTTAAAAGCTTCTTTGATGATCGTGTTGTTTTTACGTTTCATGTAAGTAACCATGTTGCCATAGTCGTGTTTACCCACAATTCTAAACCCATCGCCATTTTTTAGGCCCTCACTGAGTTGAACCAATGCGAGGTTTTTTTCATAAGCGATGACTTTACCAATAGGGACGCCCATATGGTTGGGTCTAAAGTCATTGTTGAGGTCCTTAGGGATTTCTTTTAACATATAGCCTTTGGTGTAATCACGGTTAAAGACACGTTTTAGTTTGTCAATTTGACTATCTAGTTGAATGTTTTTCCCTTCATAATAGGCATCGATGGCTAGACGATAGGCCATCGTGGTTTGCGTGACATATTCTTTTTTACGCATTCTGCCTTCAATTTTGAAAGAATCTATCCCAGCTTCAATGAGTTCATCGATGTATTCAAGCGTCATCAAATCTTTCGCACTCATCAAATAGGATTCTTCACCAATCACGGTTTTATCTTTGATTAATTTATAAGGTAATCGGCAATTGTACGCACACTCGCCACGATTCCCTGAACGTTTGTTTAAAATGGATGAAATCAGGCAGTTGCCAGAAAAAGACACACAAAGCGCACCATGGATAAAAACTTCTAATTCGATATCCACTGTACGCTTGATTTCTTTGATGACGTCTAAACTGGTCTCACGTGCTAAAATGACGCGTTTAACTCCAAGTTCTTTTAAGAATTTGACATGATGAATATTGTGCGCATTGACTTGAGTTGATGCGTGAATGGCTGTATTTGGGTATCTTTGAGCGAATATCGATATCATCCCAATATCTTGAACAATCAATGCGTCGACGTGAGCTTTGACCAATTCATCGGTATAACTGAGGAGGTCTTCAACTTCGTCATCAAAGGTAAGCGTATTGACAACAATAAAAACGGATACCCCACGTAAATGAGCGTATTCGATGGCTTGTTTTAAATCGTCTTGATTGAAGTTTTCAGCGAATGCACGGGCACCAAAGCGATGACCTGCCATAAATATCGCATTCGCGCCAGCATTGATGGCACCAATAAAAGCTTCTTTCGTCCCAGCAGGGGCGAGTAATTCGGGTTTTTTCAATGTATCCCTCATCTTCTAACAAGCCGTATTATATCACGTAGTGAATAATAATTCTATGGAAAACAAACAATTTGGTAGAAAAGACAACATCGTTCATTTTTCATAAAATCCTTTATATTCCATCGCCCTTTTGTTACAATATCTTTGGTGATCTTATGAAACAATTGTCCTGGCTCAAAGAAGCGTATATAACCCATCGTGGTTTACATGGTGTGGATGGGTTAGTCGAAAATACTCGAAAATCTTTTACTGAAGCGATTAAACACGGTTTTGGTATTGAGATTGATACAAACATTCTTAAAGATGGTACCGTGGTGGTATTTCACGATAAAAACTTGAAAAGACTGTTTGGTATCGACCGAGCATTAAAAGACCTCACTTATGATGAACTTAAGACCTTAAAGATAGCTGGAACCGATGAAACCATACCTACCTTAGATGAGATTCTTTTATTGGTCAATGGACAGGTCCCTTTGATGATTGAAATCAAACCTTTTGGTGATAAAAAACGTCACGCTAAGGCAGTCAACGAAACTTTAAAAAAGTATCCTTATGAGGTTGCGATACAATCCTATGATCCTTCGATCGTGTATTGGTTTAAGAGACATGCCAAAGAACATATCCGTGGTCAAATCAGTGAATATTTCACAGATTCAGACATGTCGAATATCATGAGAAAGTTGTTGAGACGGATGGTCTTCAACCGTTTGACAAAGCCGGACTTTATCAACTACCGTCTAGAAGATATGCCAAACAAATATATTGATAAGGCTAGAAAAAAAGGCATGCTCATTTTAGGTTACGCTGCACGTTCACCGAAAACATTGTCCTATGCCAGAAAAGCATTTGATAACGCTGTTTTTGAAAACTTTATACCGAAAAAATGAAATAACTGAAATCTTTTACAACTTTTTGATATAAAAACGGACAAAATCGTCCGTTTTTTCGTTTTATTAAATGAATGCTATAGATTCGAGGTTCATTATGTCTTTAAACTACCGATACATGTTATTGTATACTTGGATCACCTTATTGGGGTATGTCCTCGTACTCAATCTAATCTTATATTTAAATAAACAACAACTCTATTTTTCAGATGCCTATCTTCAATTTGGAGATGCTTATTATTTGAGACAACATCATTTTTTCCTCCAAAACATGTATGTCTCTATGTTGTTACCTGTGTTTGTTATTTCACCAGTGTTTGGACAAATCATCCTCATATTTCAATACCAAGATGATGAGACCAAACGATTTTCACCTTATACTGTTGCAACCATCCTTGGCGTCCTCCTTTTCATAGGGTTATATATCCAAACATTGGTTCAACCATCGATTGAACCGTCCAAAATGATGACGATTGTGGTATGTCCATTCTTCTTTATATTCACGATGTTAGAATTTCAACACGAATCCAAAAAATGGGGCTGTAACGAAATAGA
>DJWH01000102.1 GCA_002441525.1 Acholeplasmataceae bacterium UBA6235
TTTTCGCATCCATCGCTTACGATCAGCGCATACAACCATAAAAGAAAAGATGTCTATTTCGCAAAAAAGCGATTAGACATCTTGTTTTTTTATTTGACCATCTTTTTATTCATGTTTCGATAAGCTAAAGCCAGTAAGATGAGTGCTACCCCGAAGGACCCTACCATCAACCAAAACATGGGGATATCGATACCAAACATACCAATTTCTTGTGTACCATACGATTCAGCGAGGGCTTCAGCGAATGGGGCTGGTAATTCAGCGTAGGCTTGTTTTAGTATCACTTGTTTGAGTAGAATGGTCATATGGGTAAATGGCACCACAGAAGCAATATTCGACATCCCCTTACCTAAGACAAATAGTGGCATATAAATCCCACTCATAAACCCGATGACCGTCCCTAAGACACCCGCCAAGGCACCAAAGGCATTTTGACTCTTAATCAACGTGACTAAGAATAACATCAGTGCGGATGAGATAAACGTATAGAATAATATGAGTAATGAGGATACAACAATCGTTTCTAAGTTATACCAATAACCAGAAGAAATCCCCACATACAGAATGGTTAATCCCCACATCATTAGAGATAACACCACCGTAACCAATGTGGATGAAATGAAATAAGATAGGATGACTTTGTAGCGTTCGATTGGGGTGACCATAAAACCTTCTAAACGTCTGGTTTCGATGTCTGAAACAATGGTACCCATGACCCCTAGGGATAATGATACCGTATTGATGACTAAAACCCCACCCATGATGACACCCACACCCAAGAAGGTTTTAAGGTTGTCTTCAACGGTGTCAAATGAACCACCTGTGGTGTATTGTCTACCTAAAAATAAGAAATATAAACCGAGTAGGATGATGACCGATAAGAATGAAAAGAAGACAGCTGCCTTATCTCTTAAAAAGACTTTGACATTTCTTTTAATCAATGAGGTGATATTAAACATGGTGTTCACTTCCAATCACTTGAATGAAGACATCATCCATGGAACCTTTGATGACTTCAAATTGCTTAATGTTGTCTTTTAGTGCTTCTAGCAGTGCAATCGCGTCTTTCGCATCCTCCACTTGAATGACATATTCATCCGATACTTTCTTATAAGGTCTTTGGATGGATTCTAGGTAATCTACCAAAGTTTTTTTATTGATTGGTACCAATTTTAATCGGTCATAAGAAAATTGGCCTTTCAGTGCTGCAGGGGTCCCTTCAGCACAAATTTTCCCTTTATTGATGATGACGACATGGTCCGCCACAGCGGCTTCTTCCATATAGTGGGTGGTTAGGAAAATGGTCATCCCTGAAGAAGTTCTTAAATCATCGATGACCTTCCAAACCACTTGTCTGGTTTCGGGGTCTAGCCCGGTGGTCGGTTCATCTAGCAACAAGATTTCTGGGTTTGAGAACAAAGCTCTCGCAATCTCTGTTCTTCTTTTTTGACCCCCAGATAGGGTTCTAAACCGTTGGTTTTCAAATTCATCTAAGTGTAAGTAACTTCTCAATTCTTCATAGCGTTTCAGTACACCGGCTTTATCGTTAATGTATAAAGACCCACGATAGAGTAAGTTTTCTTTAACCGTTAATAAATCGTCTAAGATGTTCTCTTGGAACACCACACCTATTTTATTTCTGAAGTAGGTATCTTCCGATTGTCCATTTAACAATACTGCTCCTGAATCCAAATCGAGTAGGGTGGATATCACTTTGATGGTGGTCGATTTACCTGCCCCGTTCGGTCCTAAAAAGGCGAATAATGAGCCTCTTCTGACATTAAAGGAAATGTCATCGACGGCTTTGATTTCGCCATAGTACTTCTTTAAGTGTTTAATTTCTAAAATAGCGTCCATATGTACCCTCCAAATCGTCATTTGACCTCAGTATAGCACAGACATATACAGATGTATATGCTTGAATCGATTATTTTATCAACGCTTTACAGTAACGGTATAAATGACATCGTATGGCAGTTCATCGATGACGATGTGGGCGAGTAAATCCACCGCCACTGCGGTATCGCTTGGCCATACATTGGCTTGTAAATTATCGGTACTGATTCGAATCACCGAGGTATTGAGTGAGGTCCACTCAATGGTCGAGCCTTCATATTCAGCTAAGGTTTGAGGTAAATAAAATAACTTAGACACACGGTCTTTGGAATCCCCTTCAAAGAAATTCATCACGATCAAATTATCGAGGTTATGCATTGGGTTATTGACATCAAAAATATAATCGTTCACCAGTATTTCATAAGCTGCGTATACGGATTTGTCTTCATGGTAAATCACCAATCCAACTTTATCGATACAACGGGTATTCACAATCTTTGGCATCAACCATTTAGAGCCATCTTGTTTGATGGCACCATAGTGACACGTTCTTTCACTCATTTCAAAACTGAGATTCAATCCTTCAAAAGTTTCGGGTAATTCCACTGGTCCAGTGAGGTGTAGGTAATCGGCTAAAAAGTCATCTAAGCCCATCAGTTTTTCTTGTACTGTTGGTTCTGCGTGGATCGATAACACGGTTACTTTAAAGTATTTGTAGTGCTTTTTAGTGGATAACTGAAATCTTACTGAGATACGTAAAGTGACTTCAACATCAGTCTCTTGACGGTGTACCACCGCTTGACTATTATCAACGATTTCAATCACATCCGGATTGTTCGATGTCCAAGTCCCATAATCGTGTTCTGGTTGTGGCAACTCAAAGTTCATGGTTGTTTTTTCGGGGATATTTTGTAGATCCGTGTAATCAAATGTAATCACCTTCGCACTACACCCCGATAGAGTAATGACAAATAGTAAGTATAAAACAATTAAAATTATTTTTTTCATATAAAATGGCCCTCCAATGTAACGTAAAATCTATGCATATTATAACAATTATCACGGGTTTTGAACACCCCAAAAATAAAACACAACCGAAGCTGTGTCATTTGGTTTGTTGAATCAGCACGATTCACGGTAAATGATTTTACCAATCGGTACTTGAATGTCCTCTGGGATATGGTCATTGATGATGTCCATCAACGCGTTCGCGACGCGTTTCCCCCACTCCATGTGGTCAATCCCAATGGTGGTGAGTTTCGGTGTAATGTATTCATCCAATACAATGTTGTCAAATCCCGCAACAGCGACGTCCTCAGGAATTTTGACCCCACCTTGTTTCAACGCTTCAATCAGTCCAATCGCGGATTCATCGTTCGCACAGAAAACAAAACGGGGGCGTTTGTCTTGTTTTAACAACAATAACCCTGCTTGATATCCGCTTTGAATGGTGAAATCCCCTTGAATATACGTATGTGATAACCCGTGTTCTTGGAGGGCTTGTTTGAACCCATCATAGCGGTGGTTGTTGTTAAAGGCGATGGTTGGTCCCGATAGGAAAGCGAAATCATCATACCCTTTTTGAATCATTTCTTTGATGAATCGATAAACCAAGCCTTCATTGTCGATGACCGATGAATAAATGTTGTTTCCAACGAGATTACGATCGAGGACAAATAGTGGATGGCCTTGAGATGCATAATGGATTAAAACCTCATCGGTCAACTGGCCATCAAATACGATTGCACCATCGACTTGACGTTCTTTCAGTAAATTGGAAGAGGCTTTACCCGAACTTACAATGATATTTAAATTGTTCGCTTGTAAGGTTTGTCGGATCCCTTCTAGGACATCCGAGAAGATTGGACCAGCAAACCCATAGACAAAGACACCGATGTTCCCGGTGCGTTTGGTTTTTAGGTTTCTCGCACTCCCATTTGGGTAGTAATTGAGTTCTTTCGCGATGGCTAAAATCTTCTGTTTGGTGTCTGGATGGACATTGGTTTGGTTGTTCAGTGCGTAAGAAGCGGTGGAGATGGATACCCCAGCTTTTTTCGCAACATCTCTAATTGTAGGCATAAAAACCTCCGAATCCCGCATGGAAAAAATGCTTTTAAAGGTGGTGACCCCTAAAAGCATTTTCCCACATTGGGAGGGCAAACTATCTAAGTAGTTTCGCCAATGAAATTGTTAATTATTCAACGATTGGTTTGAAGAATACTCTTGCAGAGACGATATCGAAATCGCCTGTGACTGGCGCAGTGCCGCCTTCAGCGAATAGAATCACACCAGTGATACCTGCAGGAATGGTGATTTCAACGGTGATTGGTTGATCATCGACGAAAGTAACCCATTGTTCTACAGAGTCATTGACTTTAACCAATACTTGTTTGCCGGCAGTACCTTTTAAGGTAACGGAAACGGTATTGAGGCCTTCGATGTCTTTAGCCGCGACTGTAGTCTTCATGAATACCCATTCTTGACCAGCCGCTTTGGTATAGTTGACCTTAGTCAATGAACCTAATACGACGACATCATATGTATCGGCGTCATTTTCTACCCATGTATTAATCAAATCTTTAGAATACGATAGATACGCTTCTAAGATTTCAAATGAACCGGTTGCAGGGGCAGAACCTGGCGCACCAAACATGAATACTGACATGAATTGGTCTGCTGGGATGGTAACGGTGATTGGTTGATCATCGACGAATGTTACAAATTTTTCAAGTGAACCTTGGTCATTTGGTTTAACAAGAACTTGATTGCCTGCAGTACCTTTTAAGGTAATGGTCAACATATTGAGACCTGCGACATCTTTCGCATCAAATACGACTCTAAACCATTCCCAATCTTGACCTGCAGTCTTGGTATAGTTGACAACAGTCTTTTCTGTTTGGAAATCATAAGTATATACGGTTGCGAGATTAGGTACCCATTTGTCATTAAAGCTATATTTAGCGGTTAAATCCACTTCTACTGGGACATAAGTCAATGTGAGTGATACGATTTCAAATGAACCGGATGCAGGAGCAGTACCGCCTTCACCGAATAAGACGAGTTTCGAGAAGCTTGCGGCTTCAACCACGATGGTGACTGGTTGGTCATCGGTAAAGTTCACGACTTGTTCTAACGCACCCATGTCATTTGGTTTAACCAATACAGATTTACCTGCAGTGCCTTTAAGGACTAAAGTCATCTTGTTTAAACCAGCCACTTCTGCTGCGTTGAATGTGTTAACCATTGCAGACCATGCTTGGCCTTCTACTTTGGTGTAGTTAACAACCACTGGGTCAGTGCCTGTGAATGTGTATACATTGGCATCTAAGCTGGTCCATGGGGTTGTCACTTGATAATCGGCATTCTTGAATGTCACACTGTGGATGGTGAAGTTACCAGAACCAAGTCCACCAGGTACAGCAAACATCACGACTTTGTTCAATTGTTCAAGTTGTGCTTGAGTCATCGCAGTTAAGTCAATGGTGAATACTTGTTTTGTACCATCAAATGTGAATTGTTGTTCTTTATTACCGACAGGAGATTCAACTTTTAATAAAATGGTCTTGTTTTCTTGTCCTGTAAGTTCAAATTCTAGTTTTGCGAATCCGCTAAAGTCGCCATCGACTAAAGCGTACATGAAGTTCCATTCGCCCTTCTTAGCATAATCTACTTCGAATTCACTACCACTTGGGGTGATGGTATAGACCAAATCGCCACCATCGTACCAGTTGCCTAGTGAGAAGGTTGAATCGGTACCATTGTATTCGTTAACGATGAATACAGGTTCTTCGAAGTCATAATCAGCGACTAAGAATGCATCTTTGAATACAACTTGACCTTGAATTGGTTGTGAAGCAGTACCAGCTGAACCAGCTGCGATGAAAATCTTAAAGTCAGTGATTGCGTTCTTTTCAGTCAAGGATAGTTTAGTTAAATCGATGACGAGTTCTTGTTCAGTACCATCGAGCCAAATGAAGGATTCAACAGCGTTATATTCATTAGGTTTGATGAGTAACTTGTGTCCAGCTGTACCTTGGACGACGAATACAGCGTAATTAAAGTCTGTAAAGTCACCTTGAACTCTGTTTGTCATAAATGCCCATTCAAAACCAGAAGGTTTACTGTATGCTACTTGTGCATCGGTACCTGCGTAAGTAATGACATAAATACCTTCATCATTGGATTCATACTTTTGGTTGAAGTGGAATACTTCATCGGTACCATTGTATTCATTGATGTTGGATTGAATGTTATTGAATCCGTCATTGATGATGAAACCATCAGCGATGTCATCAGAGAATGTGAGTGCTGTGATCTTAAGTACACCTGTAGAAGCTTCTCTTTCAGGTGAACCAATGATGACAATACGGTCTACTTTCTTCAAGAATTCTGAAGATTGGATTAAGTTCCATTCATAAGTACCCACAATCGCAGTGACATTTAAGCCAACTTCTTTTGCAGGGGTATCATCTTTGGTTTCTAGTCTTAACAACATAGAACCCATACCTTCGACTGTGATGACTAATTTCTTATAGACAGATAAGTCTTTGGTAATTTCTGCACTTTGCATAAATGCATTTGGGAATGTGCCTTTGTTGTAAGATACATTCAATTCTGCAGAGGTATTGGTGTTTAATGTATAAACCCCATCCCCACCGTCGGTCCAGCCGCCAAGTGCGCTGAAGTCAACGATTTCCTCTTCTTCGGGCGTCTTAGGTTGACATCCAGCGATGCCAAATACCAAGCCGGCCACTAAAAACATTAAAAATAGTTTTGTTGCCTTTC
>DJWH01000007.1 GCA_002441525.1 Acholeplasmataceae bacterium UBA6235
AACCGTAGGGACTACGGGGATAGCCTATTGAGTCACTGGCGGGTACGCTGGTATGGATAGGAAACCCCCACTTCTAGTTAAGTGGTGGTTAGTTCACAATAATGTCGTCAAATTGATTGTTTTTTGTCATGTCTATATCATTCCTTTCACAGATTCATTGTATCATATCAAAATGTTTCGAATCGAATAATGCTTAAAAATGTACAAAACTAGGTAAATCTATACGCCATAGATGGCTTTCAGTATGATATACTTTTATTAGGTGATTATATGACAACATTTATTTTTATTAGACATGGAGAACCGCGCTATGATGAAGTTATCGCACGCGGTTACAAAAACCAAGGTTACGATTTAGGTAAACTAACGGAACGTGGTGTTTCACAGGCTGAAGCGGTAGCGAAAGAAGAGATACTGAAAGACGCTGATTTGATTGTAGCGTCCCCATACACCAGAGCCCTTCAAACCGCGGCCATCATTTCACGCATTACCCAAATCCCATTAACGGTTGAAAATGATTTGCACGAATGGATGCCGGATACAACCTTTGGTGATCGTAAAGATTTGGACCAAGCATATCCAGAGTTCATGGCTCAAAAAGGCATTAGAACGGCTGAAACTGTATTCCCATGGGAATCCTATGAAGTATTATCCAAGCGTACCCATAACGCGATTAAACCTTATTTAAAATACAAAAAAGTCATTGTCGTTTGTCATGGAATTGTGATGGGGACATTTACCGATATTGAAGATATGATTCCACACTGTGGTATCCGCGTTAAGACCTACGATGAGTCATTTTTCAGATAAGCTCATCGCGTGGTACGTGGTGAATCCACGTGATTTACCTTGGCGACAAACAGAAAACCCTTATTACATATGGGTGTCTGAAATCATGTTACAACAAACCCAAGCAGTCACCGTCATACCTTATTACGTAAGGTTTATTGAATCCTTACCGACAATACAGGATTTAGCAGTCTGTGAAGAAGATAAACTCCTCAAGTTATGGGAAGGTTTAGGCTATTATTCTAGGGTTAGAAACATGCAAAAAACAGCCATTGAAATCATGCATAAATACGATGGTGTTTTTCCCAATACCTATGATCTATTGATTCAACTTAAAGGCATCGGCGCATACACAGCAGGCGCAATCCTATCGATCGCATTCCATCAGACAATCAGTGCTGTCGATGGCAATGTGATGCGCGTCATTTCAAGGTATTTTGGCATTCAAGATGACATCACTTTGGATACAACAAAAAAACAAATAAACCAGTTAAACACAACCTTATTAAGTGATGAGCAACCCCATTTATACACCCAAGCCATCATTGAATTAGGCGCAACTGTTTGTACCAAACACCAACCTAAGTGCGATGTTTGTCCAGTTCGATTGGACTGTATTTCAAGACAACAAAACCTTCAAAGTATCATTCCTCTAAAAGCAAAAGCTAAAGCCAAAAAAGAGCGTCGTTTTATCACGTTTATTTTAGAAGATGAACAAGGCAGGTTTGTGGTCGAAAAAGTCACGGATAATCTATTAAAAGGACTCTATTTATTGCCACAAGTGGAAGCCGATAGCTTGCAATACGCCATTGAAACCCTTGAATCTAGTGGATATCGTATCCAATATACCGAGCCTTTAGGCATCTACAAACATGTGTTCACGCATTTAATTTGGTACATGGATGTGTATTATGGACGCATCGATTCAAGTATAAATCATGAAACTGTCTCGTCATTTGATGAAGTACCGATGGCGACGGCACATAAACAAATCACAACAAAGGAGAAAAAGAATGTCAAGTATTAGAATGCAAGGTTCAGGGTCAATCGACCAAATCAGTGGGGCAATCTACACTGAAATCGTCCAAGGTTCGATCACAGGTGAATGCCGTTTAGACGTTAAACACCGTTTTGATAATGGTCAAACACGTTTAATGGTATTCGAAAAGTTTTATTATCGTGCTGGTAATCGTGCCAGTTTAACTGTTTTGATTACAGAAAAGGACGATCAAATCTTTGTTGACGCCATCAGTACAGGAGGCTCAACTGGTGCTCTGATTCGTTTTAACTGGGGTGCCGAAAATAGTTTTGTCGGTTTGGTTGAAAAAACGCTCAGAAATCTGGGCTTTAGATAATTAAAAAGGCGCAAATTTGCGCCTTTATTCTTCAAATAGTGATTTAAATCCTGTGTGTTTATTAAGGATTTTATACACAGGTAATCCAACCACATAAGTCACACCAAACTCACCAATTGCCACATACAACATCGTTAATAAAAGTGGTAATCCCCAAACGATATGTAGGATGTAACCAACGATGATGCCGTTAAATAGGGTTGGGGCAAGCAGTGCGATGTATTTGTTTTTAATCCAAACCATAGAAATGACACTGATGAAGGTTGCGAGAACACCTAAGGTTAAATCGAACGGTAATTGAGGACCAGGACTATAGAGGTTGGCAACGAATGTGCCGACTGTTAAGCCTAATACAGCTTTCTTGTCAAAAAAGACAACGATCAATAATAGTTCAGCGACACGAAATTGAATTTCACCGAAGCTGATGGGTAGAAATAGAAGCACCAAAACCACATATAGTGCCGCAATTAAAGATTGGCGAATCCAATCTTTTAGGGTAAAATGAAACATATTTAGTTATTCTCCTTGTTTTGTTTTCGCAGGTAACTAGTACTGCGGGCAGAAGCCAATAACAAATATAACACTTCTGTGGTATAATTTCAATGGAAAGAGGAATGAATATGGCAATTAGATTTGAACTATTACATACATGTAAACAATCTGGTGCAAGATATGGCCTATTGCATACACCCCATGGGACGTTTGAAACGCCCATTTTTATGCCTGTAGGCACGCTTGCTACCGTTAAAACCCTAACCCCTGAAGAGATTAAAGAAGTCTCTGATGGGTTGATTTTAGGAAATACGTATCACCTATGGCTTCAACCCGGAGAAGACATCGTCAAAGCCCATGGTGGGATCCGTGGTTTTATGCACTGGGATGGCGCATTGTTAACCGATAGTGGTGGCTTTCAAGTGTTTTCCCTCACGGATATGAGAAAGATCAAAGAAGAAGGCGTGTACTTTAAACATCACAAGAGTGGTGAATCGCTATTCTTATCCCCAGAAAAAGCCATTGAAATCCAAGAAAAATTAGGTGCAGACATCATCATGAGTTTTGATGAATGCCCACCGCATGACGCTTCTTACGAATACACAAGGGATTCATTGGCACGCACCCTTAGATGGGCTGAACGCGGTAAAAAAGCGCTCACCACAGACCAAGCTTTGTTTGGTATTGTCCAAGGTGGGTTGTATGATGATCTACGTCTTGAAAGCGCGAAAAAATTGATTGAAATGGATTTTCCTGGCTACTCCATCGGTGGATTATCTGTGGGTGAATCCAAGTCTGAAATGTATCGAATTTTGGATTTATTAAATCCAGTTATGCCAAAAGACAAACCCCGCTATTTGATGGGTGTGGGTTCGCCAGATGACCTCGTTGAAGGGGTTATTCGTGGTGTAGATATGTTTGACTGTGTACTACCGACGAGAAATGCCAGACATGGCACAGCATTCACAACCACTGGCAAAATCCAAATTCGCAACAAGCAATTTGAATGGGATATGACCTCGTTAGATCCTAATTTACAGACCCCATTTTCAAAGTATTCTAAAAGTTACATTCGCCACTTATTCAAGGCAGAAGAAATCTTGGGGATGCGTATCATGACGTATCAGAACCTAGCGTTTTTAAAACAGTTGATGAAAGAAATTCGTCAAGCGATTTTAGAAGACCGCTTACTCGATTTTAAAAAAGAATTTTTTACGCGATATGGCTATTTAAAATGAGTTGTGCTAAAATCGCTTATATATCTTTTAATTATAAGCCAATTAGTGTAAAATTAAGATAAGTTGTTTACAACAATTTTTTAGGAGGGATAGTATGGTATTTGGCGAAAACGACAACTTCAACCAAAAGCCGGTCATCAAGGTCATTGGTGTTGGAGGCGGTGGCGGTAACGCCGTCAATCGCATGATTGAAAACGATGTAAAAGGTGTAGAATTCGTAGCTGTTAATACCGATGCCCAAGTATTAAGAGTGTCTCGTGCAGAGAAACGACTACAAATTGGAAAACATTTAACACGCGGGTTAGGTGCCGGTGCGAAACCAGAAGTTGGTAAACGTGCTGCACTGGAATCTGAAGATGAAATAAGAGCCGTATTAAGCGATGCTGATATGGTGTTTATCACTGCCGGTATGGGTGGTGGCACTGGCACAGGTGCCGCACCAATCATTGCGAGACTCGCGAAAGAAATGGGATGCTTAACGATTGGGATTGTTACCAAACCTTTCGCATTCGAAGGTCCTGCAAGAACCCAAGCAGCGATTGCTGGTTTAGAAGAACTCAAACAATTCGTGGATACACTCATCGTCATTCCGAATGAACGACTCCTTTCCATCATTGAACCAAACACCCAAATGTTGGATGCGTTTAGAGAAGCAGACAACGTATTAAGACAAGGGGTTCAGGGGATTGCAGAAATCATCGCTGTACCTGGCTTAATCAACGTTGACTTCGCCGATGTACGCACTGTGATGGAAAATAAAGGGACAGCCCTCATGGGTATTGGGATTGCTGCTGGTGAAAACAGAGCCATTGAAGCGGCACGTAAAGCGATTCATTCGAAATTGCTCGAAGTATCGATTGATGGTGCAACAGACGCCATTGTGAACATCACTACTGGTACGAATGTCACCTTATTTGAAATCTCACAAGCATTAGATGAAATCAGAAACGCGACAGATTTCGAACTCAACGTCATTTATGGTACTGCACTCAATGAAGATTTGAAAGATGAAATGATCGTTACCGTCATTGCGACTGGTTATGAGCTCAAAGCGAAAGAATCCACCATTGATGATTTTGCGACTCAAATCTTTAAAAAGACCACCAATGATCAAGTGAAATTGACCCCATCCGGATTTGAAAAACAATCACAGATGGTAGAAACACCAAAAGAAGAAAAGAAAACCAATAAATTGCCATCATGGCTACAGAGTAAAAAATAACGAAAAAGGGGCCATGGCGCCTTTTTTGATGAAGGAGTATTATTATGTTAAGAGCAGGCATCGTCGGATTACCAAACGTTGGTAAGTCCACATTATTTAACGCAATCACCAAGAGTGCTGCACTCGCAGCCAATTATCCGTTCGCAACCATTGACCCTAACGTCGGTGTTGTGACACTTAAGGATCAACGACTCGACGTGCTTGCGACCATGTACAAATCCGGTCGTATTGTACCAACCACAGTGGAGTTCATCGATATCGCTGGCTTGGTGAAAGGGGCTTCTAAAGGCGAAGGTCTTGGGAACCAATTTTTAAGCCACATTCGTGATGTGGATACCATCTGCCAAGTGGTGAGATTGTTTAAAGACGACAACATCATCCATGTTGAAGGTTCGGTCGATCCTTTAAGAGACATCGATATCATTCAATTAGAACTCAATATCGCTGACTACGATACCGTGATGAAGCGCATTCCAAAGATTGAAAAGAAAGCGAAAACCGCTGGCAATCCAGAAGAAAAAGAAGAGTTCGAAGTGTTGAGTAAAATCAAACAAAGTCTTGAAGACAACGTACCAATTCGTTTGATGGATTTGAGTGATAACGAAAAAGCCATCATCAAGAGTTATAATTTCTTATCCGCTAAGGCCATGATTTATATCGCTAACGTATCGGAATCTGAAATCAGAACCATTGAATCCAACCCAGTCTATCAACGTTTGGTTGAAAAAGGTCAACAAGAATCCGCCGATGTGGTGTATATTTCAGCCCAAATCGAATCTGAATTGGCACAACTCGATGATGAAGAAAAAGAAATGTTTATGGCTGAATTGGGTCTTCATGAAGCCGGTCTAGACCAATTAATTCGCACCACCTACCACCGTTTAGGATTAGAAACGTACTTCACAGCTGGACCGATGGAAGCGAGAGCTTGGACATTTAGAAAAGGCATGACTGCCCCACAATGCGCGGGTATCATTCATAGTGATTTTGAACGTGGTTTCATTCGAGCAGAAACCGTTGCTTACGACGATTTAATCAAACATGGGTCTTATCTAGCTGCCAAAGAGGCTGGACGTGTACGCCAAGAAGGTAAAGACTACTTGGTCAAAGACGGCGATGTCATGTTATTTAAATTCAATGTCTAAACTGACACTAAATACAGAACAGATTTTATCTTCGGTGTCTATGTATCCCGAAGTTCAAGTCATCTGTGCATCTAAATACGTCACTGCGCTCGAGATGAAAGAGATTTATCACGCTGGTATTCGTCATTTTGGGGAAAACCATGCGCAAGTACTATTAGAAAAGAAACAACAATTGTCAGATTTGGCTATTTGTTGGCACTTTATTGGTCACCTACAAACCAATAAAGTCAAAAAACTCATCCATGAAATCGATTATTTGCATAGCTTAGATTCAATAAAGCTCGCAAAAGAAATACAAAAGTATCGAGAAACACCTCTAAAATGCTTCATCGAAGTCAATGTTGCGAAAGACATGAATAAAAATGGTGTCTTTATCGATGCATTGGATGATTTCTTAAAAGAACTCGAAAATTATGATAAAATAAAGATAGTCGGTTTCATGGCTATGGGTGTCGATGAAGATCTATCCTCGACCCAACACGTATTTGAAACACTACACGCCTTAAAAAAGCACTATGGTGTTCAATATTTGTCCATGGGCATGACCAATGACTATGAATTAGCCCTGTCGGTGGGTACAAACTTCGTTCGCATCGGTCGGAAATTCGTTTTGTGAGGTAAACTATGGCTATTTTTAGTAAATCCAAAAAATCCGAAAGTGTCTTGCCAAACTATCAAGGGGAAACCTTATCCACTGCGTTTGACCGTGTGATCTTTGAATCTTTATCCACCGATGAGGATGCTTACATCACCTCTTTAGCAACCGAGTTGATGGATGGTAACCCATTGGTACTCAATTTTGAAGAACTACAACCAGACCCTGCCAACAAAATTATGGCTTTCCTTTCTGGGGTTGTCTTCGCGATTGAAGGCGAAATCATCCAAATCAATAAGAAAGTATTTATGTTTGCCCGTCAACAAGAATTCAAAGACGGCACGTTGAAACAATTCATCGATGAATACAAAGACTGATTTTTTACGTCGTCTAAAAAACCAAAGAGATACGTTCCATCAAGACCTTTTATATCGTTTTTTAAACCCGCCAGAACGGGATTTAGTCAAATCGATATTTAAAGGTTTTCATATTTATGAGTCTAATCCAACGGCTGAATATGCACGTGTGATTGTCTCGGATACAGTGTTGGAACCAAACTTTAAAACGACTTTACTTTGTAGTTCCTATCGGGATGAACAATTGACTCACAGAGATGTGCTAGGGGCTTTGATGCATCTAGGGATTGAACGAGATACCTTTGGTGATATTTACATCAGTGAAACCCATATTTACATTGAGGTCATATCTGAACTCATACAAGTATTTAAAGATTTACATCAAATCAAACAGGATTTCATTTATTTTGAACCCATCGATGCTTTCCCTTCTGAATTTAAGGAAAGAAGCGAATCCATCACACTGTTTTTAGACAGCTTGCGCGTGGATGCGTTGGTTGCGAAAGCCTTTAATATCCAAAGAGAGGATGTCAAAGGTCTAATCGACCAAGAAAAAGTGAAAATCAACTATTTTCCAATACAAAAGTATACAATTTTAGTGAAACCTTATGATATAATATCAGTTAGAGGATTTGGAAGAATCATCTTAACTGACGACATTGGGACATCCAAAAGTCAGAAAATTAGAATCAAATGTGAATTGTTGCGATAACAATGGACACGGTATAGAAGTGGATGGTCAAAAGCGACTTAGGGATTGGTGCAAGCCTAAGCAAATCAATCTATATTATCACCAGCATAGCAACTGTAAACACGGCGTTAACGTGTAAGAGGGCTAGTAAATTTTTTACTAGAACTAAGGTGGTACCGCGACAATGTCGTCCTTAGATATAATCTAGGGACGTTTTTTATTTTTTAGGAGGAATAACCATGGAATTAAAAGACACTTTATTATTACCACAAACCAGTTTTGAAATGCGCGGCAATTTAGGGGTAAGAGAAGTTGATTTCCAAGCAAAATGGGAAGCAATGGACTTATACAATCGTGTTTTAAAACAGAATGAAAACAACACCCCATTCGTATTACACGATGGGCCACCGTATGCCAATGGGGCCATCCACATTGGACATTCACTCAACAAAATCCTCAAAGACTTCGTGATCAGATATAAAACCATGAAGGGTTTTTATGCGCCTTATATCCCAGGTTGGGACACACACGGTCTGCCAATTGAACAAGCACTGACCAAAAAAGGTGTCAATCGTAAAGAGATGACCGTTTCCGACTTTAGAAAATTGTGTCATGACTATGCGTTAGAACAAGTCAAGATGCAAAAGGTTCAATTTAAACGTTTGGGCATCTTGGGTGAATGGGATAACCCATACATCACATTGAACCCTGCATTTGAAGCCGATCAACTACGTGTGTTCGGTGTGATGGCAGAAAAAGGCCTCATCTATAAAGGATTAAAACCTGTTTATTGGTCACCAAGTTCTGAATCTGCGCTCGCAGAAGCAGAAATCGAATATGAAGATGTTACCAGCCCATCGATTTATGTCGCATTTGATGTGGTTTCTGAACAAAGAAAAGGTCAAAAACTCATCATTTGGACCACAACCCCTTGGACTTTACCAGCTAACTTAGCCATTTCTGCGAACCCAACCCTCACGTATGTGGTTGTTTTAGTGGAAGGACAACGTTATATTGTAGTGAAATCCTTGGTTGAAAAGGTTTCAGCAGTATTGAAATGGGAAAATTACACCATCGAAGAAACCTTCCCAGGTACAGACTTAGAATTCGTTCAATATGTTCACCCTCTCAATCAACGTGTTTGCCCAGTGATTTTAGGTGAACATGTCACCGATACCGATGGTACTGGTTTGGTTCACACCGCGCCAGGCCATGGTGAAGATGACTATAATGTGGGTAAAAAATACAATTTAGACATCCTCGTACCTGTCGATGATAAAGGTGTATTTACCCAAGAAGCAGGCGAATTTGCGGGGCTCTATTATGAAAAAGGGAACCCTGTCATCATTGAAAAACTACAACAATTGGGCAATCTATTACACGTTTCATATTTCAAACACAGCTATCCACATGACTGGCGTACCAAAAAGCCAATCATTTTTAGAGCAACCCCACAATGGTTCGCATCGATAGATTTACTAAAACAACCTTTACTCGATGAAATCAAACACACCAATTGGGTTCAAAAATGGGGCGAATTGCGTATCCATAACATGATCAAAGACCGCAATGACTGGTGTATTTCACGTCAACGTGCATGGGGTGTACCAATCCCGGTATTTTACGCTGAAAACGGCGAAGCGATTCTCGATCAAGTGGTGATCAACCATATCGCGAGCATCGTTGAACAAGAAGGTACCAATGCTTGGTTAGACAAGGACGCAGTTGATTTGTTGCCTAAAGGCTATCAACACCCGGGTTCACCAAACGGCATCTTCAGAAAAGAAACCGACATCATGGATGTTTGGTTTGACTCAGGTTCATCCCATAAACTTTTACAAAGACGTGGTTTGTCATACCCAGCTGATTTATATTTAGAAGGATCTGACCAGTACCGTGGTTGGTTTAACTCCTCCCTCATCACCGGGGTCGCATTATACGGAAAAGCGCCATATAAAGCGGTTGTTTCACACGGTTTCGTACTCGATAAAGATGGTCGTGCGATGAGTAAGTCTTTAGGTAACACGACGGATCCATTGAAAATCACCTCTGAAATGGGTGCTGATATCTTGAGATTATGGGTATCCTCAGTGGAATATTCTTCAGACGTGCGCATTGGCGATCAATTGATGAAACAAGTATCCGAATCCTATCGTAAGATTAGAAATACATTTAAGTTCTTGTTATCCAATCTATTTGACTTTAACCCAGCAACTGACCGTGTACCTTATGCACAATTGGGTTCACTCGACAAAATCATGTTGCATAAATTAGAAGATTTAAAACAAAGCGTTTATGATGCTTTTGATGGTTATAAATTCGATGTGGTATACCGCCAAGTCAACAATTATATGATCAATGATTTATCCGCATTCTATTTGGATTACACCAAAGACATTTTATACGTAGAAGCACAAAAAGGCTTGTTACGTCGTAGCGTTCAAACGGTTTTATACGAACAATTGATGTCCTTATTAAAACTATTGAACCCAATTTTACCTCACACCACCTCCGAAGCGTATTGGGCACTCCCATTCGAACATCTCGATGATGTGTATCTAGAAAGTATGCCAGACGTGGTGAGCTACCCGGATCGTCACTTAGACAACGCATTCGAAGATTTCATGGTGGTTAGAGATGAACTGCTCAAACAACTCGAAGATATGCGCAAAAACAAAGTGATTGGAAAATCATTGGAAGCCAAGGCTGTGGTGTCATTGCCGAAAGCCATGAAAGCATCGCTTGAGACGCTACAAGTATCGCTTACTCAAGTCTGGATGGTATCTGAAGTGACGCTCGTCGAATCCGATGTCCTCAATGTTGTTACTGAGGTTGCAGAAGGTCACAAATGTGAACGTTGCTGGAACATTGTACCTAAAGTCAATGAATCACACGTTTGTCCACGTTGTGAAGCGGTTTTAAAGGGTGAATAAGATGAATATACTGATTGTAAATGATGATGGTATATTGGAACCTGGGATTGAAGTCTTGGCGAAAACACTCGCACCACTAGGGGACATCTATGTGGTTGCTCCAGAAACCCATCAAAGCGGCCAAGGCCATGGGATTACCATCAATGAACCCTTAATTGTTAAAGATTATGGTAACTTATATGGTGCTAAAAAAGCCCTATCTGTTTTAGGCAAACCCGCCGATTGTACGAGAATTGCAGTCGGTGTTTTGGGTGTGACCTTTGATTTGTGTGTGAGTGGCGTCAATAGTGGTTTAAATGTCGGATCAGATGTGCTTTATTCAGGTACGGTTGCGGCTGCGACAGAAGCACTCATTTTGGGGATTCCTGCAATCGC
>DJWH01000050.1 GCA_002441525.1 Acholeplasmataceae bacterium UBA6235
GGTGAAATTTTATCGGTTGGTTATGAAAAAATCATCTTGTTGTATAATGTTCAAACTTATGAAACAGCGGATGTCATTTCAACCTTCGTTACCAGAATTGGTGGGTTGATGGGTGGACAGTCGATCTCACTCAATACAGCGGCAGCTGCAGACTTGTTTAACTCGATCATCGCGATGTTCTTAGTCTTAGGCGCGAACTTCATATCGAAACGTGTATCTGACACGTCATTATTCTAAGGAGAACACCTATGCGAAGATTAGATATATCTGAAGTCATTTTTAAAGTCATAGCGTATGTGCTCGTTACCTTATTCGCCATCGCAGCACTATACCCATTCATTTATACGATATCGGCTTCGGTATCGGGAAAATTAGCATTTGAGCAAGGCCGAGTTATCTTCTGGCCAGTCGATTTTCAATTAGACGCGTTGATCGCCGTCATCTCCGATAAAGGCTTCTGGATTGCGTATACGAATACCTTATTCTATACCTTCTTCGGGACCATGTTCTCGATGGTCATGTCGATTGCGGCAGCGTATGCACTCTCCAAAGCTAGACTCGTTTTTAGAAGACAAATCAACTTCTTGATTGTCTTTACGATGTGGTTCTCAGCAGGGATGATTCCAACCTTCTTAAACTATAAGATGTTTGGCGTAGATTATCGCTGGGGGATCATTTACGGGTTTGGGGTACAAGCATTCAACGTTATATTATTGAGAAACTATTTCAGTGGGGTTTCTAAGGAAATTGAAGAAGCGGCCATCGTTGATGGTGCTAACGAGTTCCAAGTCCTCACCAATGTATACTTACCGATGTCCAAGAGTGCGCTCGCGACAGTCACCTTATTCTATGCGTTATCCCGCTGGAATGGGTATTTCTGGAACCTCGTCCTTGTGAATTGGAATTTCGAACACCCGCTTCAAGTCCATCTAAGAAAATATCTAAGTGAGTATTTGATGGATGAAAACGCATCGATTACGAATACACCATATTCACCGTATTCGTACATGTATGCGATGATTGTCATGTCTATTATCCCAATCATCGTTGTCTACCCTTACTTGCAAAAGTATTTCGCAAGAGGCGTCAACGTTGGTGGGGTTAAAGAATAAAGAAAGAGGAGGAAGAAAAAGTATGAAAAAAATGTTTGGGATAATCCTAACGGTATTATCACTATTCGTTTTAGCAGGCTGCATCGGTGGCGGTAATGAACCTGAACCGGAAAAAGTGTTGGTCGCAATCAACGTGAAAGTAGCACCTACTAAAACAGCTTATGAAGTCGACGACACAACGCTTGACTTAGCAGGACTTCAAATTGAAGGTATCTTTAATGATGCTTCCAGCGTGATTCTAACTCAAGGGACTGGTGCGAACCAATTCCAAGTTTCTGGATTCTCCACAGCTACACCAGGTCTTAAGACCATTACCGTAACCGTGGGCACTTTAACAACATCATTTGTTATCGTTGTTAATGACCCAGATGCACCGGTGACCTTACTTGGTATCCAAGTGAAGTCATTACCATCGAAGACCACTTATGGTCTAAATGGTGTATTAAGCTTGAATGGTTTAGTCATTGAAGCATTATACTCTGATGGTTCTAAGGTTGCTGTACCACACGCTGAATTCACAGTGAGCGGATTTGATTCTCTAACTGCTGGCTTAAAAGTCATTACAGTCACTTATGAAGCACAAACCACTCAATTCCAAGTGAATGTTAGTGCAGATTTAGTCGAAGATGATCCTTCAAAAGCCATCACATTGAATATGGCAATCAACTATGAAGGTAGAGGTATTTCTTATCAAGAAACCAACCCTTACGTTTCATTAAATGGTAAGACTTACACTGCTGGTATGTTAATGCCAGTATGGGAAGCCCTTGGTTCTAAGTTGAACATTACATTCCAAGATTCTAAAGTAAGTAGCAATACAACCAACCAATTCAACGAATTGTTAACCAACAGTTTCTCATCTGTTGACTTAATCAACGCAACTGGTGCACTATTAACACAATATGGTGTACAAGGCAGTAACTTCGTTGACCTATCTAAGTATCTAAACTCGATGCCTAACTTGAACCAATTCTTAACAGAAAATCCAGCAGTTAGAGCATCCATGACTGCAGCCGATGGTGGTATCTACTATACCCCTTATTTCGATGGTTTCGGTGAAATCGAACAAATGTTCTTAGTCCGTATTGACTGGGTTCAAGACATCCTTGATGTTGAATCTCCAGCATTCGATACAGCTTCTTATGAAGGTACATTCACAGTTGCTAATACAACCCCTGAAAACCTTAATGTGGTTGTAAAAGTTGCCAATGCAGATGGCACAACACGTGACGTAACTAAGGCACATACAGCAAACATCTTAACTACACTTAAGAATTTACCAAGTAAGACTGGTGCATCGATGGCAATCGCATTCAGAGCTTACATGCAAGCAACTTATGGTAGCCAAGGTTATGCTAAATTATCAGACGTATTCGTTGGTACAGACGCTGCATATGATGTCGATGAATTGATCGCATTGATGTATGTTGTTAAAGCCAACCCACAATTCTTAACTAGAGAATTAACTACACCGAAGACTGCTGTTGAAGTTATGTTCCCAAGAACATCTCAAGCATCTCGTATTCGTAACTTATTCCGCGGATTAGAAATGTTTGGTCTACGTGGTATGTTCTCCAGATATGACTGGGCATACTTCAATGAACAAGGTAATATCGTTGATGCAAGAGCACAACAAGAAACCATTGATGGTGTTACTCAATTATCCAACCTATTTGCTGACCAATTGATCATTCAAACATTTGACTCCGGTTCAAATACAGACCACAGAGCACAATTATTACAAGGTTCATATGGTTTCATCACTTATGATTACAACGCATCTTCAACACCAAATGGTTACATCAATGCGGCTAAAGCATTAGACCCTTCATTCCGTTTTGAAGCCATCCTACCTCCTGTCAATGACTGGTTAGGCACTGGTGAATATTTCCACTTCTCTGAAGGCGTTCGTTCGCTTAAGAATGAAGCATGGGGTATCCCTTCACATGTTGAAAATGACACTGCTAAATTGGCAAGAATCTTGACATTGGTTGATGGTTTATATGACTATTCATCCAATGACTCCATTGGTAACATTCATTTATATGGTCCACAAAGCTTCATCGATGGACAAATCGAATACAATGGCGAAATGATCCCTGCAATCTCTGCAGCAGCATTATCTGAAATGCAAACATTGGCATCAGGTAACATGATCAACTACTTAAGACGTTATGTTGGTGCAACCATGCCAATCGGACATATCAGAAGTCTTGGTCTTGAATTCCAAACCTTATCTGAACAAGGTGTATCTGGTATCGAAAGAATCAATACAGCAGTTCAAGCAGGTACATTCCGCTTAGCGGGTGTTTACCAATCTGAAAACCCTTGGTACAGATTAGCACCGTCCCTATTCGCATTGACTGCCGATGAATTAGCAGATATGCAAACTTTAACTTACGATGACCTTTGGGCAGATGCACAATTGGCTAAACTCGTTCGTTACGGTTTCACTGGCAACGGTAATACAGTGACTGCACAAGTATATTTCGATACATATGTCACTAAAGATGGCATCAATACTTACCAAGTCATTTACAAAGCTGCCTTAGAAGCGGCTTACGCAAGAGTTAACAAATAATTACACGTTTGGAACTAGAAGGGCAAATCGCCCTTCTAGGGTCCAACTTATCTAAACTTACATGAAAGTAGAAGTGATTTTATGCAAAATATCCTTAAAACAATCGGCAAATACATACAACCCATTATTTACACGCTATTGATATTGGCTGCAGCGGGGTTCTATGTTTATACCCTTGGTTATAGTACCAACTGGGCGTATATTGTCTCAGAAACACGTGCCTCACAATTTTATCTCGCCTCTCAAACCGCCAATCGAGTATTATCTCAAGTCGGTTTTATTGGTGTGATTCTATTATTATTACTCATTTTTACAGCAACTTTGAACCGTAAAACATTCTATAAGAGTAATATTGTTTTAAGTATACTTTCATCCATCACCTTAGTGGCATCCGCCGCACTTACCTTATATTACAACAGTGTTTTAGAACCGATGTATCGAAACATTAGTCCATTAGAAGTACCTGATCATCTCTATCAAATCAGACGTACTGTTAAAAATTATGTGGTATTTCAGTTTGGTAACCTATATGCCATATTCATGATTGTCGTAGCGATTTTGGTTGTGGTATTCTTAGTATATAAACTAAAAGCACAAAAAGAACGTGCGCAACTCATTCAAGAGGCGGTGAAATCTTATGGCAACCATTAACAATATACGTGTCGATAAGATGCGTTATCAACAAAATAAACTAGCTTATTGGTTTGTGTTGCTGGCCATGGTGAGCCAAATCGTCTCATTATTTTCCACGATTATTCCGAGAACGATTGTACCGACTTTTTCAACCGCGATGGAAATTTTAATCAACATCACATTATTGTTGTTATCATTCTTGGCTGCTGAAAAGGTAAAAGCTTACAGCATCAAATGGGCCTATGGTCTATTTGTGATTGCGTTCGCCCATTTGTTACGTATATTTTATGAACCATTAAAACTATTTCGTTTAGGTCAAATCACAGCAGGCCATTATTTCATCATCATTGACCTCATTGTTGGATCTATTATCTTACTCGTGATTGCTGCTGTCATCACCATGCAAAAACATCGTAAATTGATGTCACATTTAAAGGAATTGGGTGAATAATATGTCTACGATGTCACTACATAATGTCAATAAAATTTATTTAAATGGTGTACAAGCGGTATTTGATTTCAATATTGATATCAAACATGGCGAATTCATCGTTTTGGTTGGACCTTCTGGGTGTGGTAAATCCACGACCTTAAGAATGATTGCAGGTCTAGAAGAAATCTCAACCGGTGATTTAATCATTGATGGCGTTAGAGTCAACGATGAAGCACCAAAAGACCGCGATATCGCGATGGTTTTCCAAAATTATGCACTTTACGCACACATGACTGTGTATCATAACATGGCATTCTCTTTAACATTACGCAAAGAAAATTCTGATTTGATCCATGAACGTGTGATGTGGGCTGCCAATATCCTTGGTTTAAAACCCTATTTGAATCGTAAACCACGAGAATTATCAGGTGGTCAAAGACAAAGAGTCGCTTTGGGACGCGCCATCGTTCGTGACCCAAAAGTATTCTTACTCGATGAACCACTATCGAACTTGGATGCGAAACTCAGAGGTATCATGCGTAAAGAATTAAAAGAATTACACCATAGATTAGGTTCAACCATGCTTTATGTTAC
>DJWH01000091.1 GCA_002441525.1 Acholeplasmataceae bacterium UBA6235
AAGTCACTTTGTCTACAGTCTGAAAACTACCTAATGGTAGTCTTTTACTTACGAATAGTCTTTAATGCAGTACCCCAAAGCACCACTTGATCTAATAACGCGTCCAAATTGGTTTGGTGTAAAGCTTGTGGTTTAAAGGTTTGTCCATCAAAATCGGTAAATAGCGATAACAAGACGTGACTTCTCACATCCGCTACCATCAATTCACCTAAAATGCCTCTTAAGTGTTCAGCGGCTCTAGCACCACCAACAGAACCGTAAGATACAATGCCTGCGGATTTGTTGTTCCATTCTTCTCTAGCCCAATCTAATGCATTCTTGAGCGCGCCTGTAATGGAGTGATTATATTCTGCAACCACAAAAATGAATCCATCCATTTGTTTTAATTTGTTTTGAAATTGGACAACCCCATCGTTGAATCCTTCACCTAAGAATGGTAATTTATAGTCTTTAATATCGATGACTTCGAAATTAGCCTGTTCTTTTTGATTTGCATAGTCTAACACCCATTGTGCCACTTGTGGTGAAACTCTACCTTCTCTGGTTGAACCAGTAATGATGCCAATGTTTAAATCTTTCATATCATAATAACCTCCGTTTGTTTTGAATTGTAACACATAGTTATTTCGATTTCAAATCATTTGCTTCGAATTCGAAATATTAATTAAGGTGGTAAACGTGGTTTTGATTATACACTTATGTTATAGTATTTATAGAAAGGATGATTGTTATGTTACTACCATTTTTATCACAATCCGCGTGGGTCAATGCAGGATTCACCATTGGCATCCTCGCCATTCTAATTGTTTTTTTCATCTTTGAAAACAAGCTCATCAAAAAATACGAAGAACGGTTGAGTAAATTCACCATCATCGTCATTTACATCGCTTCATTCTTGTTAATGACCGGTGGTTTATTATTCATTTTATGGTTATGGTCATTTGACTATTCAACCCTGATTCAAGACATCCAAGATGGCACACTTGCCTATATTGAAGCGTCATTAGGACGTATGATTGCGAGCATATTGGTTTTCTTCTTATCGATGATGATCGTTAAGATTGCGAAAATCGCCTTAAAGAAGGTCGGTGTCAAAGCCACCCCTTTACAAAAGCGTAAAAAGACGATTGCGAAAGTCACTTTAAGCATCATTCGTTATACAGTAGGGATATTATCTATATTAATCATCCTAGCCATTTGGGGTGTGAACGTGGTACCTGCCTTAGCTGGTTTAGGCATCATGGGATTGGTCATTGGTCTAGGTGCTCAAAAATTCATCAATGATTTAATCGCTGGTTTCTTCATCATCTTTGAACAACATTTCGATGTGGGTGATACGGTTGAAGTGAAAGGGTTTAAAGGTCAAGTATCCGACATTGGTTTAAAAACCACAAGGATTAAAAACTGGAAGGGTGATGTGATGATACTCGCTAATGGCGAAATCACCAACATGATTAATTACTCTCGAAACCCATCCATCGCGATTGTCGACTTTGGTATTGCTTATGAAGAAAATGTACAAGCGGTGATCGAACTATTGAATAAAGAATTGATTGTATTAAAAACCTTATTCCCTCAAGTGGTTGAGGACCCAACCGTCGTCGGTGTGACCAATTTGGATGCTTCTCAAGTCACTTTAAGGGCGATTGTAAAAACAGAAAATGAACAACATTACGCAGTTGAACGTGGAATGAGAAAACTCATTAAAGAAATCCTCAATGCGAACAACATTGAAATTCCATTCCCACAAATCGTCGTTTCAAACAAAGAATAATCAAGAAAAAATGATTCCAGTTTTCGTGGAATCATTTTTTTTAGCTGCCTGTCGATTCGTAATGTTTTAAGCCTTTATGCCAAACCCATAAACCCAATCCAATCACGAATAGGGTCACCAGTACGAGGTATAGGGTGAGTTGAATCAAACTGACTTCTCCAAATAGATACATCGCTGGGTAATACGATACCAATGCATAGGGAATCACATACGTTAGAATCACTTGCATGACCTTTGGAAAAATCGTGATTGGATATTTCATGAAATCACTTAAGTTATAGGTGACTTGAATGAGTGGATAACTGTTTTTCAACCAAAATGAAGTGGATGCGGTCGCCAGTTTCAACCCGGTAAAGATGAAAATACCGATGAACAACGTGATGAATATCACGATGAATTGCACGGGATCAAAAGGGATACTCAGGTTGGTCAATGTAGTAATGACTAAAAATGTCCCTAAAATGATTTCACCGAACGCATCCGGTTGAAAGCGTTCAATTAAAAACACATACAACGCGTTGATTGGACGCAACATATAGCGGTCCATTCCACCTTGTCTGACATACCTTGGTAAGAGCCAAATGTTGTCGAAGAACAGATGGTCTATCCCTTTTGGAATCAGCGATAGCCCATACATCAATAAAATCTGATTGAGTGAGAATCCGGCAAGTGCGGTGATGTTTTGAAAGATGATATAGAGGAATAACAAACCAGCCCCTTGGGTAAATAAGAACCCCACCATACCGATCAAAAAGTCGACACGATATTCCATCAATCCTTTTAAATATTGTTTAAAGAATATGCTATAGATTTTAAGATATTTCATATTAACCTCCAAAGACCACTATCTTCTTTAAAGATAACTTAAAGATGAGATTACTAAAGAGATTGAATATGCCAACCCAAATGGCTAAGATGAGTAACCCCTGTAGTGCATCTGTGGTGGATAATTTCCCCAACATCACGAGGGTTGGATAACTGATGTATTTGAACGGTAAATATGAAATCACAGTCAAAATGGCTTTTGGGTATAATGCCAAAGGAATCAACTGTCCAGATACGATTCGAATCACCACATTCATCAATATAGCTAATCCAAATACATTGGTGGTGTGAATCGAAATCGTTCCAAAGAAATACGCAAACTCAAACATCAACATAAATATGAGTGGGACAAATAACACAGCGAGTAACACCTGTAATCCCGTCACAGCGAATGGAATGTTGAATGCCCAAAGCAATACAGCCGCTGTGATGGTCACGATTGGTAATGTCAATGAGAATATCCCAATCACACGACCAAAGACTTCTGAATAGAGTCTCGCTTTATATGAGATGGGCTTGATCAACATCATACTGATTCTACCCTCTCTGATTTCTTCACTCATGATATACATCGCTTCTGTATCAGAAAATACATATAACAAATTGGTCACCAAATAATACAACAACATTTCATGTAAGGTAAACCCTTGAATCGATTGGTTGTACTCATACACGCTCATCCATAAAAAGACCATCATAAAGAATTGGAATACGTCTAATAAAAGCCATAAGATAATCGTACCCCGATAGATGAACATGTTCATGACACTCGTTCTAAAGAACGGTAAATACTTCTTTATTTTCGATCTCATAGACCGTTTTTATAAATCGCCTTAATGATATTTTCGAGATGGTCATCGGAAATATCGATGTCGAGTACTTCGGTTTGTTTTAATACAGGTCCAATGATATCACCCACATTGATTTTCAATTTGTTGAAAATCACAGTTAGTGCTTTATTTTCAAGCGATACGGTTAAATCAGGGTCCTTCTTCTTTAAGGTTTCAAATACACCCAAGTCTAGCTCTAAATCATTTTTAAGGGTGAAGCATACAATTTTCTTAGAACCAAACTTCGCCTTGATGGTTTCTAGGTTGCCATCATAGATGATTTTACCTTGGTCAATCATCATGATACGGTCACACAACTCTTCGATATCTGCGAGGTCATGGGTCGTTAAAATGATCGTGGTTTGATACTTTTCATGGATTTCTTTTAATGTCTTACGGATGTTTTCTTTCGCAATGACATCGAGCCCAATGGTGGGTTCATCTAAGAACAGTAACTTAGGGTTATGTAACAATGAAGCGACGATGTCGGCTTTCATACGTTGACCTAAAGATAATTGTCGCACCGGTTGTTTGATGAACTCATCTAACCCAAAGAGCGCGCTAAAATAAGCCAATCGTTCTTTATAATCGGCATCGCTGATCTGATAGATTTCTTTTAAGACAGTAAATGATTCAATCAATGGCAAGTCCCACCACAGTTGGGTACGTTGTCCGAAAACAACCCCAATCTTTTTCGCATTCACCGTTCTTTTTTGATAAGGGATGATGCCATCGACTCTGACTTCACCGGAGGTCGGTGTTAAAATACCTGTTAGCATTTTGATGGTGGTGGATTTACCAGCCCCATTGGGTCCGATATAACCCACAATTTCCCCTTGTTGAATGGTAAATGACACATCATCTACGGCTTTTTTGACGATTTTCTTCGCATTATAAAAGCTTTTAATGACCCCTTTCAATCCAGGTTCTTTTTCATATATGATGAACTCTTTCTTTAAATTTTCGACTTTGATAATTTCCATAATATATCACTCCTTGGTTGGATATAAATCAACACCAACAACCCCATTGTAAACCGCTTGGTTACATTTGTCACGCAACGTTTGGTTGCATAATAAAATAATCTATTTTCAGTGTGGTACACATGCGTATCGATTTAGTCCATATTTATTTTAGCACAACCGATTGAAATAAATATTCATTTTTTGACGATTTTAGGTTGAAATAACGCCATGAGGGCGGTATAATGACCTTGAAAAGTAAAACGTTGTTGTAAAGGCGTTTCCCTCTATGGGAGAAAGGGGATTTATGCGTTACATTCAGTACCATGTCGATGCTTATAAGCTCGTATTTAAAAAGGGCTTCATGAATTTGGTGAAGCTATTGTTATTTTCAGTGATTCTATTGATTTCACTCGTCATTCCTGTTCTTACACCCATCGCTTTGATTGCGTCTGTTTCATTTTTTAAAGCGTTCCTAGAAAAAGGGGAAGCCGATTTATTTGAAACCCTTCGCGGTGTAGATATGACCGCTGATCGATATCTCAAATTGTTGATTGCATCCTTATTACAAATCGCGGTCATCGGTGCTGGGTATGTACTATTTGTCATTCCTGGTGTGATCTTCGCATTCGCGCTTGCACCATTATTCTATATCATTACGATGCATCCAGACATCACCACTTCTGAAGCGTTCAAGTCTTCATTTGAGATGATGAATGGCAATAAATTAAACTTATTCATGTTGAGATTACTTGGCGCAGTCGTTCCAATGGTGCTTAGCTTGATCATCGCGATATTCGCGAGATTGGTACCATTTATCGGTATGATTTTGTCCTTAGGCTATACAATCATCCTACCGCTCATATTCGCTGAAATCATGATTGTGGATATGATGTTCTTTAAGGAAATCTCGGGATCAAAAGTATCCTTAGAACCTGAAGTGATCGTTGAAGAAAAACCGGTTAAGAAAGTCAAATTGCCAAAAGCGGTTGAAGCACCGAACAGTGAACCAGAAGCACCTGCTGAACCAGAACAACCTAAAGAATAAAGTTATGAAGGTTAATCCAAATTGAATGGGTTAACCTTTTTCTTATTGTAAAATCATAAATAATTGATTATAATAGGGCTAACAACCATCGATAAAATAAATAATTAATATTATTAGTCTTTTATGGTAAAGAAAGAGGTATACTATGCTCCAAGTGTGGCAAAAATATGGTGGATTTATTCATTTAGTTTTAAAAATCATGAGTGTGGTATTATTTTGGAATGCGATATCCAACTACACAAATGCCTATTGGACATTCATCAACATGTCACGTCACTTCTTCGGTTTCTTGGTGACACTTGGATAAGCATTGGCCCTTTTATCAGAGAGAAAATCCTATACATTAACAATGTTTATTGTCATTCAAGTATACAGTTTGTTTCTGAGTGCAACCTCCCTTTCACAACTCTTTTTCTGGAATCTAGATATATTTTGGTACCAATGGGTCTACACATTTATTCCAATCATTTTGATTCTGGTTAGTTTGGTTGGTTTGGCTCTAATTTTGAAACGCAGTGGATCTATCATCGTGATGATCTCTAGCATTTTGAGTGTCATTTATAACATGGTAGCGCTGGTTTTATTATTTAATGAGCTGCCTAACGGTAATTATTCCTTCACACTGTACAACATCTTCATGGCTTTCATCGGACTACACTTCGCATTATTGCTAATGGTATTTGTATACAGACATTACTATAGATACGACGCTTATCAACCAAATTCAAATCCTGTAGACGAAATCCACTTCGAATAACGATTTCACAATGAAGCGAACGGACTGTTCGCTTTTTTCTTTTTATTTTTTCGATATAATATATAGAGAGGGGTGATTGTATGAAAGTCATCATCACGGGTATGAATGGGACTGTTGCACCTTGGATTGCGAAAGTATACAAATCCAAAGGGTACGAAGTGGTTTCATTTGACCGCACAAAAACCAATATAGACAATGAAGATGCGATCTTAAAGTTCATTGAAACTCAAGACCCCAGAGTCATCATTCATTGTGCACTAGGACCTGTCTCATGGGCAGAGTCTTTAGCACGCATTTCCCGAATGCTTGATATCACGTTTGTCTATACTTCTACCGTTTCTGTTTATGGTAATCAACAAAAAGGCCCATTTGTTGTCTCTGATCCTGTCATCCCCAATGACGATTATGGAACTTATAAAAAACAATGTGAGGACGCTTGTTTAGCCATCAATCCAAAATCCTATATTTTAAGGTTGGGTTGGCAAATCGGTTATGATGAACATAACAACCAAATGCTTCACTACATCCATGAAAAAATGAAGAGTGAAGGGGTCTGCAAGTTGTCATCTCGTTTTTATCCATCCGCTTCATTTTTAGAAGATACGGCTCAGTCGATTTACGCGGTTGTCCTCAATTTACCACCTGATATCTACTTACTCAACAGCAACCACAAATACAGTTTGTATGAGATTGGTCTATATTTAAAGAAACAACACCCTTTAATCAAGATTGAAGAGGACTTATCATTTATATACGATAATCGCATGTTTGATATTCGAGTACCGATTAAAAAACTATCGGAATTGATTGGTTAAGCTTTATTTTATTTAAATCATTTCAAAACACATTCTAATGTCGTTGATAAATGACTTTGAATGGACTATAATGAGAGAAACTAGAGGAGGATTTATTACATGAAATATGGTTATGGTTGGGTATTAAAATTCGTACTTGCTGCCATCCTACTTGGGGTAGGCATCTATATGGTATTTGCCAATGAGGTTGTCTATTTAATCACCGGTGTGGTCATTGTGATCTTCTCATTGTTTAGAGTGGTTCCATTATTGAAAACCCTCAAAAAAGAAATTCTAAGAACCATCAATTTGATTGAAATTATATTTGATACTATCATTGGTGGTGTCCTCATTTATGTCGCTGCTACAGGTCAAATGGATAACAGTGAACTTTGGAAAGAAGTTTACCGCTACTCTCTCGCATTCTTCTTCTATGCTAGAGCGTTGGTATTCTTAAACTCTGTTGTCTTCCTAGGTGAAAAAACAGAAATTCCAAAATTTTGGATTCACATCTTAGCGATTACCTTAGGTACTTATATCGCTGTAACACCTAATTTTTCTTATGAAACCGTTGGTATCTTCTTACTCATTGTCTCCTTAATCGGTGCAGCATACCTAGGTGTCGATGGATTTGGTGGTTATAAGAAGTATCGTCAATTCCAACTTGAACTCAATCAAGGCAAAGAAAAACAAAAAGAAGTTGAACAGAAAAAAGAAGTCATTTTGGATGAACAAAAAGAAGATCGTCCATACGTAAATTAGTAAAAAGGCTTAAATATGCGAAAAACCACTATTTTTTAGTGGTTTTATTATTTTCTGATTTAAGGTAAAATGGGGTTGTCCACGATTCATAGAGCGATTCTAGTTTGCGTGGGTAGTGGTTTTTATAAGGAAATTGTATCCTATGAGTGAGGTGAGTCCATGAACACAAAAACAACTGGGCAGTTTATTGCGAAAAAACGAAAAGAAAAGAAAATGACTCAAAGTGAATTGGCTGAAATATTGCAAGTAACCGACAAAGCCATCTCACGTTGGGAGACTGGTGAGGGGTACCCTGAAGTCACCATTCTACCTAAACTCGCTTACACTTTGGGCGTGTCTGTCGATGAATTATTGAATGGTGATCAAGCGATTGGTTGTGAAACCACTTCCGTCAAAGTTGTATCTTTATTTGAAATGATCTCACGTGTATCACTCGCGTTTATATTATTTGGATTGTTGATTGGGATAGGTCTGATTTATTTGAAGGAAGACAAATTTGTTAGTTTGATTCCTTTATCTATTGGTTGGTTCATCGGGTTTGTGGTCTATCAATATGGTAAATACCAATACATCCGTTCATCTGTGTTTAATGATTTGGATAAGTTTACCATTTATCGACAATCTAAACTTCAAATCATCACACTGATTTCTTCTATCGCAATCTTATTACCTCAATTTGTTCTAAAATATATCGTTGAAGAAATGGGTTATGGCATGATTTATATCCTTAATGAAGACTATTTGGATTTTCTAAGTTTCCTATGGTCAAGTGCTGTGACGCTCATGTTATCGATACCGATATCGATGGTAGTTTTAAAAATCTATAAATCGGTGACTTATAAACATGAAAGCATCGTTCATAATCAGAACATTTATCGAACCATCATGGCAGGTATGTTCTTATTCATATTCATCTTCTTTGGTATTATGATTTATGATTTCGTATGGAGCACGATGGATCGATTGATGTTCTTCATACCCATTGTGATATTATTACCCAATGTGTATTTAGCCATCGTGGATAAAAAGGGTGCCATTGGTCTATTGATTTCAATGGTGTTGTCGATTGGTTTAATACTAACGAGCATTGCTCATGATCGAACCGTTCCATTCGATCAACCAGGACAGTTTATAGAATATTTCGATTACTCTTCTGCATTCTTCTTAATTACCTGGATAGGTTCTGCGTTCATGATGATTTATGAAGTCAAGACAGAACAAAAGTATAATGAACGCTTCTTCAGTTATCTACGAAATATCATTATAACCATAACCTTCATTGTCTTATTCTTCACTTACACAGAAAGAAGTATGCATGCTTTTGCAGGATTCGTGACAATACCAGCCATATTGATTGGATTTGGTTTTGAATTACTCTTTAGAAAGCCTATCTACTTGAAAAAGGCTTTCTTAATGGTATTACCTGTGATGCTGATTGTTTTATTGCTCAGTATTACTCAACCTGTGCTTTATACCAAATACCGCATCGATGCTTATATTTGGGATGTGGTTATGGGATTCAGTATCATTAATCCAGCCTTCAATATCCACGGTAGTTATTGGATTTTGATCCCGCCGATTGGTTTATTCGTATTGATTGTATTGTTTGGAGCGAAACATGTCTTGATTAAAAATAAATGGATTCATTTGGGTCTAGACAGCTTATTCTCGTTATTATTTCTCGGATTGGCTTTATTCACTTGTATCCTTTCTATTGATTATAGTAGTATGATGGTTCAAGTGATAAACTATTATCCTTCTGGCATATCCACAGGTGCTTTCATGTGGATTACTGTTGGTATATCGATGTCCATTCTCACCTGGATCAATACGGCCATTCGCATGGTCGATCAACCCAGCTTATAACACACACGCCCCCCGTTTAGTGTGGTTATGGAACAAAGACACAGACCTCCTGAATCTGTGTCTTTTATTTTTTTTATTTTTGGTATTGTGTTTCGCACAGTACTGTTGTATACTGGTATTGTGCAAGACACAGTAGGGGGTATGTATGAATTCTCAATTCAAAAAAGGGA
>DJWH01000055.1 GCA_002441525.1 Acholeplasmataceae bacterium UBA6235
CAGTATAGTTATAAACAGCATTATTGGAAATGGTTATAACTGGAGCTGTAGTGTCTGTAGGGGTTAGGACGGGTTTGAAGTCCAGGTTAAATTATCAACAGTGACTCTTAAATCACCTGTATTTCTAACCTCAAGGCTAAAACTGCCAAAAACACCTGCTGGTATAGCAGCTAAAATTTCTGCTTCAGAAATTGTAAATGTTGATGAAGCTGCATCTGAAACGCTAAATGTTTTAATTAAGATATCATTTATATAAATGGAAATATCTCTAGGAGTTGCTCCAGTAAACACTGTTTTTGCATCAATTGAGAATGATTTTATACCCCCAGTAATTAATGCCGCTTTCAAATATGCGCCGCTTGCATTTTGGAACGTAATTGCTTTTCCTGTTATTGTTTGATCAGAACGGACTTTGGCAGAAGTCCATTCAACTGATAGATTATCTGTATATATAGATGTCCATGTTCTAGATAAGTATGATGAGGTAGATGTTGAATTTGGTACATCGGTGAAAAATTCTACATATGTAACAGGATTAACAACAACTTCACTACCCCATTTAGCATATAGAGTTATGCCATTTAGAGGCATGGTTGTAAACGAATAAAGCTGAGTTAAAGCTATATCAGAATACCAGCCTTGGAATATTAATTCACCATTAGTAGGATCTGCAGGAGCATTTACACTTGTTCCAAATGCCTGAGTTATTGGTGAAACAGAGGAACCACCATTGCTTTCAAATGTGATTGTATAATCAATAGCAATCCATTCTGCATATAATGTACTTCCATTTAAAGGCATAGTTGAAAAAACGAACAAATTGTTAAATGTGTTGTTATCAGTATACCAACCATTGAATTCATAACCTGCTCTAGTTGGTTCTGTTGGCTCAATTACAACGGATGAATAATCTTGAGTCAATGTCGTAACAGCAGTTCCGCCATTACTGTTAAATGTAATAGAATATTGGTTAACTGTGAACTGAGCATACAAATTATAGGATTGATTAACTGGTCCAGAGAACTGTGTGTCAAACGTAGGTTCTAAATACCAACCATTAAAAGTATATCCTGTTTTTGACGGATTATAATTGACCAAATTGCCATCCAAAATCATCTCATCAGTTATTACTCCATCAACATCATAAACCACCTCATGTGATGCGGATTGTATATTTCCATAAACTTTAATGTCATCAATTACGAGATTTGAATTTGAAGAAGGATTAGTACCAGGAATTGTAAGTTGGAACCTAATATACAAGCTGCTCGAGTTACTTACATTATAAACAAATGGTTGTGAAGTTGTAGAAAGAACATACGACTGTGATGCTTCCCAAATTATTCCATCTAGAGAGTATAAAACGTCTAACCCAACTAGTGCGTTATCACTCTTGGCATTAAACTCAACTTTTGTTACATTAGATATATTGAAATTGGTGATAGCATAACCTTTATTGTTAACTGCACTTGTGTACCATCTCATTTGCAATGAGTTGTTGCCTGTTATTGTGGCATTTGAACTAACTGTACCATAATAAGTACTCCATTGAAATCCTGATGGTCCATCTACCTTTAAGGTTGTGTTATTGTATGTGGTAGCAGGAGTAAAACCTGTTTCAAACCCAGTTTCGTAAATGACTTGTTCGGATAGAATAGGTTCACCAAATTTATTATCACTATAAACAATGACTTCCTGTTCAGATGCATCCTTAACAATTAGATATGCTCTAACACTATTAAATGTATCATTAGGGAATGATCTTAAGAATTCACCTGTTTGACCATTGTGTACGTTAGAAGGAACAATCGTCGCACCTAAAGAATCTAATGTTAACACATCAGAGCTTCTTGAGAAGATGAAACCATACTCGACTAATGTAAAGCCAGCAGGTAAATCGAATTGACCTTTATATGTTACATAGCCACTACGAATGGAAAATGCGTCAGACATATTAAGGACTGCACTATTAAATTCAGGTGTAGCTGCGAATACAGCTTGCACACTTGCATTGCCCATCACAGTGAACTTGTAGTTTGCTTTAGTGGATAAAACATTACCTTCTGCATCTTCCCAGTGACTAAATACTTGTTCAGCTGGTGCTGCATCCGGTTGTAATGTGACCACATCGTTGTAGTTATATGGTGATGCTTCAACTACACTACCGCCTGTTACGTTTACAGTGTATTCCGTATTATCGGTGCTTACATATTGTAATAGATAAACACGGCTCGAGGTGATATTTTCTAATGAAGATTCACCTTGCGGTGTAAACCATTTTGGAGTTGCGTAAGTTGCGTTTGGTTTATTAGGTAATACGGATGGTTCAGATGCTGTACCACCATCAGCGACGTATTGAACGCCATCAGCGATGATTTTACCGTTATTATCTGCGAAAATAACCACGTGTCTTGCATTGGCAGGTGTAACACTACCATTTGGACGGAAAAATGCAGTAATTTTCATGTTTGAACGAACGACGAACTCATAATTTTGAGGTAGGTCATCACGAACAATATCATTGACTGCGTAGAATGCAAATTCGTATTCAGAAGAAATCCCAGATGCGTTAAACTGAACCTTCGATCCACGGGCTTGGTCAACTAGACCTGACGCGGCTTGGTTCATGTTCGAGCCATCCAGATAAGTTCTGACTTCGACATTGAAATTAGATGAAGCTAGTACGCTTTGAGCGCCTACAAAATAAAATAGGGAGACTGCGAACAAAAATGCTAAGATTTTTTTCATTAATTAGCTCCCCCAAATTTCTTCTGCGCCACCAGTACCGAACGCTCCTTGAGTGCTTAACGCGATGGAATCGGTTAATTCAAACTCAGTGATTTCGATAGACGGCGCTTCGTACACTTCTTTTTCAAACATTAAAATACCTCCCACAGTACTTGCGTTTGGGTTTATTATAGCACTAGTATAAATACTAAGCAATTCAAACTAGAAATTATTAAGTAATTATTATGTAAAAAAGACATCAGTAAATGCCGATGTCCTCAAAGAGTTGTTCTATCTCACTTCGTTTCGAGTTGCTTTCATTTAAATTTCTGATTTTCTTCAATGAAGATTGTCGTTTAAAGAAAATAAGTTTGATGATACGGTGAAACATCATTAACGGATACAAATACGGGTGATTATTTAATATTGGATACATCCCTCTCGCATCCACCATCTTCGGAAATGCGATCCTTAACAAGATTTTAAACTTCGATTTACCTTTATTTTCTGAAGCGGCGAGTCTTGGTGCCATGGCGTTAAAATCACTACCTTTACCATGTATGCCTGAGGTTAAGAAATAAGTCGTTACTTGTTCGATCAATTCTTCACTCATGGTAAAAGATGAATCCAATAATGGCACTTCTAACCCAAAATAGATCTTGTTTAAATATAAGATGGTTTGAACGAACTTAGTCATATGTAATGATGCTAATGTATCGTTCAATGCTTTCACGTCGATTTGATCATAATTCTTCTCTATATAAATAGCGATATCCAATAGACTGCGTAACCCAATGCCAGAGGATTCTACATGCTTGGCCAAGTGATACACCAAATAGATGACTTCAAAGGTCGGGGTTAATGTATACTCGCAACCAGTTACTAACACAGCGTGTTCCCAAGCAGATTTAAAGTAGGTTTGATACTTAGGGTTAAAGTCTTTATGGATGCTGGGATGGATTTCAATCAATAAATCTTCTTTGGTGATGTATTGATCGTGTTGTAGGGTCCTGGATTCTAAAGTGATACCTAACGATTTAAAGTGGTTCTTAATAACATCTAAGTCAGAGTGAACCAACACATCGATATCCCCCATACCACGCATATAGGTATCGGGATAAAGGGATTTAAGTTTGGTGCCTTTTAGGAAAATGAAATCAATCTTATACCGTTGGAAGGTTGTTTTAATCTGGTCGATTAAAACTCTTTGTTTTTGGTCTTTTTGGATAAAAGCGAATAGGGTTGAATTGGTTTTTTGAATAAAAGTTTTAGAATATTTGGTGCTGTCTAAATAAGGAATGATGATACCAGATAGGCCACTATTGACCATCTGTTTGAAAAAGCTTGGCTCATCCGCGATGTCAAAATCAATCTTTTGTTGTTTCAAAGCGAGCGCAGTCGCTTTGAATAAGGCTTCAGTCGTATTCATTTAATTGACCTCAAACGGATGCAAAGTTTTCTAAATGGGTTATGGACCCATAACCAGACTTTGAAACGATACCATGATTGATTCGATGATATGATTTTCTTGGTTTGATATTCAACCACTTTCGCAAACACTTCACTTCTATAAACCACTTCTTTTCGAAAGGTTGCGTCTCCACGAAGGGTGATTGAATCTCCTTGTATTTTAATGATTCTGTGTAAAATGACTTTCCCTTGATAATGCGCTAAAACAACATCGTATTTTGTTAGAGATGTAGCGGATGATACTAAAACTGTGGTTTGTCCGTCATGGTAAAAAGGCCACATCGATTGGCCCTTCACTTTGAAACTCACGGTTTTGTTTTGAGCCAGTTCAGCTTTAACTACTTCAAAAAAAGTATCGTTATCGATAATCGTTTTTAACATAACAGGTCTTTTTCTTTCAAGGTTTCAATAAACTTAATGACGTCTTTTCTCGCATCTTCAAAAGACACTTCATAGTGGTCCATAAGCAGTTGTGTTAAGGACTCTAAGGTTTGTTCTGTTTCAAGCGCTTCAAACAAGCGCTTACCGGATTTATTCAAAGTCATGATGCCATTGAAATGGAGTGCCTGTGCGTTGATTGGTAACACCATATAACGTAAACCAATGGTTTTGATGATGAAGCCTGGTTTGATTTTCATAGGGTTCTCCTTATTGGGTTCATAGTAGGTCATATAAACACTGTTCGGGTTTAAAGTAAGATAAGCCAGATATATCGGTGTTTCATTTAAAAGTTGATTGATATGGGGTAATAATGCTTCCCATGTATCTTTTGTGGTCGGTCTAGCGATATTTTTGAGTAATCGTTTGGAAGCGTCATCGATAGATAGTTTAGATATCGAATCGATGCTGCCTTGTTCAATGAAGTAGATGGCTTTTAATGGGTAAACCTGGTTTTGATTTAAAGAGGTTTTCCCTGAGAATGGGGTACCATAAACTTGTTGGTTTTTAATGATGGGTTTATCGTCGTTTAAGATCAAACCATTGAGTTCTGTTTGATAGAATGCGGTGTGGGTACTTTTACCTGTACCCGATGGGGCACTGAATAGATAGGCTTCATTTTGTTTGATTACACATGATGCGTGTAATGGGACAAATCCTTCTAAGGTAGCGATGTCCAAAAATACCATCGATAAAAAGATATATTCCATTTCGGCTGGTTTTTTAGATAACCTTTCGACCATCGAGATATAGACTTCTTTGTAATTATGGGTCCGTTTAATCTCGTATTTGACTTGGTTATTCACACCCACCACTTGAATGATATGATGAACATCATCTTGATAAAAACGACGATAAGTATCTTGCATAAATGGGTTGAATAAAGGTGAAATGTGGTCGGTCAAAATGGTTTTAATGACATAACTAGGGTTCACCTTTTTCACATACGCTTCGATGTTGTTTTTCAAATAATCAGCGTAATGATATTCAATTGAGATTGGGATGCCTGCGATTTCATACGTCTGCATGGTTTACCTCACACTTATCCTCATTATACCTTGTTTGGTAGATGAAATACAGTGCGATATTGGGTTTTACTGTGATACAATACGGATAGAGGTTCTCTATATGAAATTTAAAATCAACCCTTTACTAAAACCTTATCAATCCAAAATTAGAACGCCCTTATCGATTTTATCGGTGTTTTCTTTGGTGTTGTCATTCACGGCGATTGTGTTCGCTTACCTATCCAAATTAGCGATTGATACCTATACGAATCAATCTAAATTATTCTTGTATGGTGGTTTATTGATCCTCATCATGATCATCCAGGTTGGATTAACTGCTTATAACCAATACTACAAAGCGAAAGCCGTCTACCAACTTGAAGGTGAATTACGACAACATCTTTTTCAAAAGTTGTTAAAAGCGAAAGTTCAAGATACCGCTGAGAATCATTCCGCCATCTACATCAACCACTTTAAATCGGATATCACGATGATTTCCGATGGCGTGTATGATTTATTCCCGAAACTGGTATTTTATGTATTTAGATTCTTGGGTGCTTTTGTTGTATTATTCATTTTAGACTGGTTATTCGCTGTATTATTCTTAACGTTGGGATTACTGCTATTTGTCATATCTAGGCTATTATCCAAACAAATCAAACAGATTCAAAAAGAGGCACTGAACGCTGAAGACCAACTCTATCAATCGTTGCAGGAGAGTCTAACCCATATTGAAGTCATTAAAGCATTTGAAGCGGAAAGCATTCAAGTAAAAAACCTGGAAAACGCCTCTTTTCACTTCTATCAAAAACGCATGAAGAAACAATGGGTCTCCGCTTTAACTGGTTTGGGTTTACATGGGTTCTTCGCTTTTGGGTATTTATTCGCCATACTATTTGGTACCTATCGTTTAAGCCAAGGTTCCATCGTATTTGGTAGTTTGGTCGCCATCATACAACTCGTTCAAAA
>DJWH01000001.1 GCA_002441525.1 Acholeplasmataceae bacterium UBA6235
GTATGACATAAACTGCAGACTTCTTTTTCAATCCCATTGATGTTCCCACAAGGGCATTGGTAAAAGTGGTTATTTTCAACATAATGATTTTTAATCGGAAAACCTTTGGATTCTAAGAACCATGCATACTTCATGGCATTAAAATGGGCTTCCTCAATCGGTTTGGTTTGGATGTCAAAACGGATAAATTCTACGGTTTCAGCCATCCATTTAGAACCATCAGCGAAAACCACTTGTTCGATTGAAAACTCGATTTCGATCGTACCGAGGTTGATGTCCATAAATAGGTGTTCACCTTGAATCGCCCCTGGTTGATAATTATCCATTTCAACCAAGCTGTATTTAAGTTCACCTAAAGCATCACCAAAAGCATCTTTTTGAGTGAATGACCCACGAATCGCGATGATGTTTTTCTCAGATTCGTTTTTAAAACCAAAACTCATACGCTTCACAGTGATGACATTGTTTGTATCGGTTTCTTTATATAGGAAATACCCTACCAATTGTACGGGTGAACCCACTTGATAGCGATCTAACTTGGTATATTTCGCTTTAGATAACGGAATTGTTTTGGTGGGAATTTGATTTAATATAGCCATGATAAAACCTCCTGTAACGTGTAGTCTATAGGTATTATAACACCAAAGACCGATAAATACCACGTTATTTTTGCAAGATTATAAAAGAAAAAAGTCAGTTTTTTTTACTGACTTTTAGGCGTTACTGGCACATCCACCAGGGATGCAAATACGGCGTAAATGAGCATAACGCCACCAAAGAACACCAAGATTGGATAATAACTATAATCATCCCTTAACGTGCCAATCGCAATGGCGATGGTGCCACCAGATACTAAAATTGAACCCACAATCCCAAAAAATAAAATGCGTAATTCTTTTCTCATATGATTATTCTCCTATCCAAGGTTTGATGGTATCTAAGATGGCATCTTTGATGATTTCGTGACCCAAATCGGTTGGGTGGACACCATCATCGGCGATGTCAGCCATGGCATGTTCGTTGAGTTTTTGATTTAGTATTTCTTGTAAAGGTAAAAATGCAGTGTCATATAATTGAGCCAATTTACGTACGATGGCTTGTTCTTCGATGAGTTCCACGTCCCAACTCTTTTGATATACCCCGATTGGAAAAACGAAAGGTTCAATTAATAGGATTTTGGTATTTGGTAATAAGTATTTCACTTGTTTGATGAGGTTCTTATAATAATCTTCATACATCATGGGTGTCAATACTTTTTGATCATAATGGTAATGCCAAACTTCATTGATACCGACAAAAATAGACAATACATCCGGTTTCAAATCCAACGTATCTTTTTGCCAACGCATCAATAAATCGATGGTTCTATTACCAGAAATCCCACGATTCAATACCTCGTGTTTAGGTAAAGCTGCTTGTATTTTTTTGACATATCCATGTCCTAAATCGAATGGGTTTTCTCGATTACGGTTACAATCCGTAATGGAATCGCCTTGAAATAATAGTCTCATTTAACTTACCTCTTCTTTTAGTTTAACACGTTTTTTCACAAAATAAAAGGCTAAAGGGAGGGAGGCCTTTAGCCTATCACATAGGTATGTGTTAGGTAATTACTTTTGGCTTGTTTGAAAATAGTTCTTTCTAAAAGGTGAGTCCGGTTGTGCGTCTTTTTCAACAATTCTTAAGAAGGTTGCTAGCGGGTGACGATTGTTTGGATGGATATCAAACACCAACTTATCGTGCATGGCGTGATCCACAATCTCTTCTAATAATTCCGCTGTTACATCCTCAATTTCGATGAAGTCACCATCGATAAAAATATTTTCTTGGTCTACTTTAATCAATCTCATGTGTCATACCCCCATATGCTTTTCTACCTAATAAAACGAAAAAAAAACGGATTTTGTCCGCTTTTTTGAAAATTATTTTTTAATATTTTTAAAACGAGCACTGTAAAAAGGGATATAAGGTAAAAATAACATTAAGGATAAAGGAAATAAGACCATGGTAGATAGCGGTATTAAGACTTCATTTAGGATATTCGAACCTTTGACGTGTTTAAACGTGAGTGTACGTTTCAAATAGCCTAAACCTAGGCCCATCGCATTGGTCATGGTGATCATTTCAACCACCCCTAAAATCGCTCTGGCTTTACGTACATCATAAGTATCCACTAACTTTTGGTAGAAATCCGCATCGATCTTCTCTTTATTAAACGCGTAGTCTTTCGCAAACAATACGCCTAAGGATTCTTCTTTTGGAACCCCAACCAATTCACCTGACAATAACTCTTGGATATCGTCCATCGATAAACCTGCACTCAATGCGAGTTTGGTATGTACATATGAACACATTTGGCACCCATTGACTTCTGTAACGGCGAGCATGATGCGCTCTTTAAATTTAAAATTCATCCCATTCTTCTTTTTAAATAATCTTAAATATAGGAATGAACGGGCTGCCCTCACGATGATGGGCAGATGTTCAAACAATCTGAACTTGCGTTTTTCTTTAAAACTCATGAATATAATCCTCCTTGAAAAAAGAATACCATGTCTGCGTCATGGTATCTTTGTGATTTGATGACAAAAGTTTGCAGGCTATCTATCATCGGATTGATTTCATTTTACATGTATCAAACGCACAATTCAAATGATATACCTTAATCACCAAAAATTATGAATAGATTACTCAAATTGAATATCTGCTTCGTGATATTCATAGATTTTCAAGCCCACACCTGTATCTTCTATATAGGCATCTTCGGGATACTTTCTGAGTATCCAAGATACATAGAAATCACCTACGCACGATGAAACATGTATAGCGAGTAAAAAGTAACTTATGGTATTCAGTGGTTTGGGTAATAGGAAGGTCCCTATCAAGAATAGGGTATTCAAAATCACTGCCGGAGCTAATCCGATGATTAGATAATATTTTTTTCGATAATAAATGCCTGGGGTGGATGCACTCGCAGCCCATCCATGAAATTGGTATTTGACTCTCTTTCCACTGAATTTTTTGAAAAAGAAGCCGTGAATCAGTTCGTGAATTACAATCATGACAACCATCGCTGGAATTAATAACAAAATGACACCAGACACAATACGTTCATATGAAAATAAATCCAACCAGTTTAAAAACAAGAAGCCTGGAATGAATGGTAAAATCAATACCACTTGTAAGATATTTAAAAGCGCAAATACCTTCGTGTTTTTAAGCAAATGCAAATCATAAGTCAATTGATACCCTTCAGGGATATGGTCATAAGATTTCACAAAATCACCTCAAGGTTATTATACGATAGATTGGTTTATTTTAGTTCACTTTTTTCTAAAGCAATCGCTTGGTCAATGATTGGTTTCACTTTGGTGCCCAAGAGTTCGATGGTTTTCATGACTTTATCATGATCGAGTTGACCAACCGGTACATGGAGTGCAAACCGGTTAATACCTAAGGTTTTTCTTAAGTGTAATATCTTTTTCGCAACCCATGCTGGATCACCGACAAACAGCGCACCTTCTAAGGAACGTGCAGCGTCATAAGTACTTCTGGTATACGTAGACCACCCACGTTCTTTACCAATGATGTCCATCGCTTGTTTGATGGATGGAAAATACGTTTCTGTAGCTTCTGTCATATCCTCAGCGATGTATCCATGAGAATGCACCGATATATGCATTTGATTGACATCATAACCACGTTCTTTATAGGTTTTCTTGTACAGATCAACCAGTGGTGAAAACATCCTTGGATAGCCACCGATGATGGCTAAGAATAGCGGTAATCCATAATTCGCTGCACGCACTACAGACGCTGGTGTACCACCCACAGCGACTTGAATTGGCAGTGGGTAGTCGGTTCTCGGATACACCCCTAACCCATCGATGGGTGCACGTGTTTTTCCATCAAAATGAACAATTTCATGGTCCCGAATTTGTAAGAGTAAATCGAGTTTTTCCGAAAACAAGCGGTCGTATTGATTGAGATCATAGCCAAATAATGGAAATGATTCGATGAATGATCCACGCCCTGCCATGATTTCTGCACGACCCTTAGATAAGGCATTCAATGTCGCGAAATTTTGGTATACACGGACAGGATCTTCTGAGGATAGTACAGTAACCGCTGATCCTAGTTTAATGTTTTTAGTCAATCTGGAAGCAGCCGCTAAGATGGTGTGTGGGGCTGAAGCAGCGAAATCTTTTCGGTGGTGTTCACCAATCCCGTAGTAATCGAGACCGACTTGGTCTGCTAAGACGATTTCATCGATCAGTTGGTTGATTCTTTCATCATAAGATATGGTTTTTCCGGTATGTAAATCTGGCATCACTTCAGCGAAGGTTGTGATACCAAGTTCAAATTTAGACATATGTTTATTCACCTCATTCTTATGATATCATTTCGATTTCGAAATATCATGGGATTTGCTCAAAAAAAATACCAGTCACTCGGACTGGTAATGATTGTGTGTTATTTCTTAGAGTAATCCTGTTTACGGATGGATCCATCCACTTTGTGTATGACCACACTGGTATTGGCTTTTTCAGCCAAATCAGTCGCGTAAGCAATCGCTTCTTTTTGGGTGTCAAAATACTTGATGGTCTTGGTTGAACCTTCTTTACGTACGCGCCATTTCTTGAAGTAAGGGCTTTGATCATCTTTGTTCATCGAAATGTGATATTTAGGGTTTTTAACCACACGTTTAAGGGCGGCTTCTTCATCAGCATCTTCATCAACGGGTTCTGATGCTGGTGCAGCCGGTGCTTTAACGGGTTCTGATTTGGGTTTAGCTACCTTCGGTTTAGGTTCAGACGCTGGTTTCGCTTTTGGTTTTACTGCCTCTGGTTTAGGTTCTTCAACAACCATAGGTTGAACTTCAGGGGTTGGTTCTACAACCGGTTCTTCCACTTGTTCTACCGGTGTTTCAATGACCTCAGGCACACTTTCTGTGACAGGTGCTTCAACAACCACATTTTCTACAACTGCCGGTTGTTCTTCTACTTTTTCAGGTTCAACTGGCTCACTTTCCTTATTCACTGGTACTACTGGTTTATCTTGTTTTTCTGGTTTACGGGATAACAAAAATGTAACAACCACAAAAATAAGAACCAATCCAATGAGAATATAAATGCCGTTTTCAATGATAAAATCTTGCATATCTAGACCTCCTGTTTATATTAATTTTGTCACAAAATCGTCTATAAATCAAATAATTATGGTGTTTTTTTGAGTATGTGTCTCAAAAAAATAAATGGCACACTAAGTGTGCCAAATGCTATTCACAAAATATCAATGGTTCTAAAATAGCCCATGCGCGTAAAATCCGATTTTTCGAGTGTGGGACAAAATGGTCGTTACAAATGGTTTCGATAAAATCACATTTCGAAATCCAGCGATAATCGATCACTTCTTCATCTTGGATTCTAAATGTTTGGTTTGAGGTATCGATTTGATGGAAAAATCCTCTAAATATCCCATCATAAAAGATTTCTCTAAAAATCGGTATAAAATCTTTCGGATTGGCTTTTAATCCGGTTTCTTCTTCTAGTTCTCGAGCAGCGCCGGTTAAGACATCTTCGCCCTTTAAAACCGACCCGCCTGTAATCTCCCAATATTCACCAAAGATTTTTCGTGGGTGACGTTTGGTCAATAAGATTTCACCTTTTTCATTCATCGTGATGATTTCTACCACAATGTGGTATTGACCCTCTGGATGAGACTCACCTCTGACCATATCGATATTGAGTTTGTTTTCATCGATGTCATACGCATCGAACAGCTCAAACTTGTGTACTTCATTTAGTGCCATCTTTTCAACCCCTTATAACCCAACTCATTATAACAAATCTAGCGTCATTAGCCTAGATGGTTTTCACAAGTTCTTGACAAACCGATACGAGTAAACTGCGTACGCTTTGACGGGACTTCCATTGTCTAGAATCCCAAACGTCCGATGTTAAGTCATCACCCGCGTAACAGATGGCACCGTATTTAACTTTTCTAAATTGTGCAATCGCGATTAAAGAGGCTTGTTCCATTTCCACCAAAATCGCGCCTTCTTCACGTCTTCTTTGGACACGATCTTTCGTTTCACGATAAAAAGCATCGGTCGTCCATGTTTTCCCCACCACATGTGGCACATTCAAGCGGTTCAAACCTTGATCTAATGTGTGAACGATGTTTGGGTCTACCACCATTTCTCGGGATGGCTTCGCATAATGATAACTCGTGCCTTCATCGCGAATTGCACTATCAATAACGATACAATGTCCTACAGACATTTGTTTAAGGATGCCACCACCGCCACAAAAGAGGATGCGCTTTATACCCATCGCGATGGCTTCTTCCATCATCCCACCACAAAGCGGTCCGCCGATACCCCCATGAAATATCAAGGTGTCATCGTTGACAAACTTATAGAACGTATAGTCATTCTCACCTTTAAGATGCATATAGACTTCGATGGCTTTGTTTTCGAGCAATTCATTGACAACTTCTTTGAAGAAAGTAATGATCAAATTTTCTACTTTTGGTATGTCTAGGACATTAAAATAGGGTTTGATGAACACATCATCGTGATCATCAAATTCTAAAATGGGGTAAGGCACGGGTTTTCCCTCCTAAGCATGGGCGAGTGCGTAAAGTGACGCCATAAATATCAAAACCACCACCACAAAGGCAGATAATGCATAGGTGGCATAGGTCAAATAAATCATGGAAAATGGGGCTTCTAAAATGAAATTAGAAAATAACGTTATGACAGAAGTCACAATCAAAATGTATATGATCATCCCAAAAAAGCTTTGTGCAAGTTTGACATACCATGGATCGGTATGGTCTAAGAAAGAATAAAAATGACCTAATGCGTATAAAACAATGAGTCCAATCATGAGGTTATTGACCCACGCATTGGTTTGTTGTGTGTACAACAAAATACCTAAAGCAGACAAGCCTACACCCAACACTGAACCCATCACCTGAAACCAAATAAAACGAGGTTGTTTTGGTTGTTTATAATGAGTTCTCTTTTGCATGAGTGAGTGATTGAGGGGTCTTCTAACCAAGGTTTCTAGTGGTAATAACTGACTTCTGTCGATCACAAACTCATAAGACTTTGTTCGATCAAATACGACTTGGATGACCCGTTGATAACGTTTGTTTTTCGGATGTGGCTTCACATAGAAGTGTTCGATATCCACGAGTGGAATTTCATAATAACTTTTGGGTTTGGTATGGCGAAAAGCTCCCATATTGATACTGATGTAATCGCGATGGGTTTTGAGTTTTTTTCGATATCGTTTCAAGATGCATAAGTTGATGGGCATATTGATGAGGATGGCAGCCCCAAATCCCAACCAGTCTTGATGAAGCCATCCTACGGTTAAAACAATGATATTGATAAAAACAAGCCACCAAAGATATGTGGTTTGAATGCGTGATTGATTATTAATAACTTTCATAGGAAATCCCCTTAACATGAGATATTATAACATCTAAAACAGAAAAAAAATCACCAAATATTGGTGATTTCAGACTGTAGACAAAGTGACTTTTAGAAGATGAACTTTCATCTCTAGGAGTCTTTTTTTGTTTGTATGGTCGAAAAATAATAAGAAAAGTCCATTTCAGGACTGAATTAGAAATAAAATAGAAAGATTACCCTTTGATGAGGGCGAGTTTCTTGAGATTATGCATAGCGAAAATAATGAGC
>DJWH01000086.1 GCA_002441525.1 Acholeplasmataceae bacterium UBA6235
ACCGTATTTATGGTCGGTACAGCACCGATTGCGATGCCTGAAGGTACAGGGTTAACCAACGCTGAAATTACGCAAGCCTGGTTTGACCAAAGTGGATTTAACGCAACCTTCTTTAAATACTTAAATAGCTCTATTGCGAGACAATCAGATGATTCTGGCCCTGTGGTTGAAACTGGATTCTCACTTTCAACATCACAAGTCAAAAAGTATTATTTGGTCGGTGAAACCTTGGATTTAACCAATCTAGCTGTTTACGCTACCTTCTCGGATGGTTCTAGTACGTTATTAGAGTCCGCTTTATATCAAATCGATTCAACCTTATTTGATAACACCCAAGATGGTGAGTATGATATCACCATTACGTATAACAATGAAACCAAAGTTTTCTCAGTGAAAGTTGTTTCGGTTACCCACGTATTGGCGGATGACTTATTGATGAAACAAACCTACGCTATGGGTTCAAGCCTCAATACCGATGGTTTGGTGGTTAAAGCTGTATTAACCGATGGGTCATTTTTGAAGCTTAACGCCAATGAATACACCATGGATATTTCACAAGTCGATTTCAATACCCCTGGTGATTATCAAATCAGCATCACATACATGACCTTTGATGTGGTTCATATCGATATCTATGTCCATGCGTTAGATGTGTCTAATCCAACTACGATGTCGATTTATGTCGATCAAAGTTTCTTAGGGTATGACAGTGAAATCATCAATAATCATATGATGTTTAAAACGGTTAAATCTGCTTTACAATATCTAGTAAATCAAAGCTACCCAACCACAACTTTGAAACATCTTTATGTGATGGCAGGCACTTATCGTGAAAAAGTCACGGTTACTGTCCCTAGTTTGATTATGATTGGTGAAGATGAAACAACCACAATCATCACTTATGACGCAGCTTCTGGCACACAACAACCGAATGGCTCAACTTGGGGTACCCAAGGGTCAGCCACCGTTTCAATCAAATCATCCGCTACAGGCTTTATGGCGAAAAACATCACATTCCAAAATGATTTTAACTTCAATCAATCGACCATCGCAGATAAACAAGGGGTCGCCTTGGTGAATGAAGCAGACCAAGTCATTTTCTATCAAGTGTCCTTCAAAGGGTATCAGGATACCCTCTATGCAAAATCAGGTCGTCAATATTATCTAGATGTGTATATTGAAGGTGTGGTTGACTTCATCTTTGGTAATGGTGGTCCAGCCTTCTTTGAAAATTCTGAGATTCGTTCCTTGGCACGTTCAACCGGTGTCATCGCGACCAATAAGGGTTATAACACTCAAAATACCTTGCTCATCAGTTTTGGTTATGTGTTCTACAACAACACATTTACCTTTGAACAAGGCGTTCCAGCGGGTTCTGTTGACTTAGGCAGACCATGGGATAAGAGTTCAGCCATCATGTACATTCAAAATACATTTGGTGAACACATCAGTAGTAGAGGTTGGACAGAAATGTCTGGCAACTTACCTCAAGATGCACGATTCTATGAGTTTGAAAACAAAGATACCAATCAACAACTCTTACCAACCACTACCAATGGTAAAACCTTATCGTCTGAACTCGTTTCCAGTGCGATTGATAAAGCCGTTGTATTCGATGAAACCAATGGTTTGGTTACCTTTAGCAGTGAATGGCTCTACCAAAACGCGTTAACGTACTTACAATCCATTGAGTAATAAAAGAGGTGCCTTTGAAAGGGCACCTTTTTTCTACCATCTATGATGAACGAGTGGTTTGATATATTGATTGTAAATGGTTTCGACTTGTTTCATTTGAGTTTCGGTTAATGGGGGTAATAAAGACGCTTTCGCATTCTCTAAGATTTGTTCAGGACGGCTCGCCCCTGGAATCACGGTGCTGACCGCGTCAAACATCAAAATCCATCTCAACGCGATGAGTGGTAAGGATTCATTCGGGAAGACTTTCTTTAAAGCTTCAACCGCTTCTAAACCGGTGTTATAATCAACCCCACTGAAGGTTTCACCCATATCGAACTTTTCACCCTGACGGTTATAAGTTCGATGGTCGTTTGGATTGAATTGTGTATCTTTCTTAAATTTACCAGTCAATAAACCGGATGCGAGAGGTACTCTAACAATAATACCAACATTTTGTTTCTTGGCTTCTAAGAAGAAGTGTTCTGCTGGTTTCAATCGGAACATATTGAAGATGATCTCAATGGCTTCAACCCCTGGGTATTGGATGGCTTTTAAGCCCTCTTCCACAGTTTCGACACTGACACCATAATGTTTGATTAACCCATCGGCTTTGATACGATCCAAGCTATCAAAGACCTCAGGCATATCATAAACTTCACTGGGTGGACAGTGTAACAACACCATATCTAGTGCATTCACTTGAAGGTTATTTAAAGATTGTTTGACGAATCTTCTTAGGTTATCTTCATGATATCCGGATGCGATATGTGGGCTTTGAAAACGGCCCATTTTCGTAATTACAAATGGTTTTTGATCCAAGGATTGAAGGTATCTACCAATCGCTCTTTCGGACTCTCCACCCATATAAACATCGGCGGTATCAAAACAGTTGATACCTTGTAATGTCGCTGTTTTAAGCGTATTTAA
>DJWH01000118.1 GCA_002441525.1 Acholeplasmataceae bacterium UBA6235
TATGGAAAGAAGTACAGTCGCCAATACGTGTCTCGCTTTTGTTACCTTGACACATGAGGGGGAACGGGACTTTATCTTCTACCGAAACCCAAGTGCCGATCAACTGTATCGAGGACTCAAGGACTTATCCATTTTAGATCATCAGATCCTACACTTTTGTAGTGTTTCGTTGTTGGGTGACTATCCAATGGTAAACACCCATCAACGCTTGTTAAAACATGCGAAAACACATCAAACCATTGTCAGTTTTGACCCAAACATCCGTTTAGCATTATCGAGTGACCATGTAACCTATCAACAAACCATAAAAGCTTATTTATCCTATGCAGATATCTTAAAAATCGGTGTGGATGAGTTAGAATTCATCACAGGAAAACAAGTTTATAAAGACCAAATCCAATGGTTAAGAACCTATCCGTGGCGAATTTTAATCATCACCTTGGGTAAGGATGGTGTTCATATCTATACCCAAAAAGAAGACGTGATTGTCCCTAGTTACGCTGTAAACGTGGTTGACACCACTGGCGCAGGGGACGCTTGGATTGGGGCCTTTCTCGCACAATGTGCCAAACACGATGAATTGCCAACAGACATTCTAATACTCTTAGATTACGCCAAGGTTTCTAACGCATTCGCGGCGTTAACCACCACCCACATGGGTGCGATGGAAGCCATGCCCAATTTAGTCGAATTAAATGAATTTCTCCATGAAAAAGACCTCAAAAAATGAGGTCTTATTTGTCTTTATAACGGTTTCTTGGGTGCACACGACACGCATCAGAACAAGAACCACGGTATTTGATTTCATTTTCAACGGTACATAGGATTTGTTTATTACAATCCGGGTTGGCACAGTTGATATACCTTTCACAAGGTTCCCCAGTGAAATGGTCTTTACCAACAATCCGTGGGTTCACTTGATTGATGGGCACAGCGATTCGGTTGTCAAACACATAACACTGTCCATCCCAATAAGCCCCTTGAGCAACCGGGTCTTTCCCGTAGGTGACGATTCCGCCATGGAGTTGACCGACATCGTCAAAGCCTTCCCGTTTGAGCCATCCTGAGAATTTCTCACAACGGACCCCGCCGGTACAATACGTTAATATCTTTTTACCCTTAAACTGTGCTTTGTTTTCTCTAATCCAGTTTGGCAAATCTCTAAATCGCTTGATTTCCGGTTTTATAGCACCTCTAAAATGACCCAAATCGTATTCATAGTCATTTCTCGCATCAATGATGATGGTGTCAGGGTCCTGGATGCGTTCAAAAAACTCTTTAGGTTCGACATAACGCCCAGTTAATTCTTTAGGGTTCACATCGTCTTCTAAACTGAAATTGACCAATTCATTTTTAACACGAACATGCATCTTCTTAAAAGCGTGTCCATCGGCTTCATCCATCTTATACGTGACCCCTTTAAAATACGGGTGTTGTTCCATCCAATCGATGTAGGTTTGGACTTGTGATACATTCCCGGATACAGTCCCATTGATGCCTTCTTCAGATATGTAAATACGTCCTAAGAGTCCGATACTTTGACAGTAAGCTAAATGTTCTTCCCGTAACGACTGTGGGTCCTCAATTCGAACATAATGATAGTATAGTAAAACACGATAATCTTTCATAAAATCCTCCGATACGATAGTTATACTATAAGAAAATATCTAAAGATATTCAAAACATATGCACAGTCTCAAATAGAAAAAATATAATAAACTTACCAATAAAATCAGTTAGGTATCCGTATATTAGGTGCTGGTGATTCAAAATCAGCATCTCCCACATAAAAAGCATGGCCTTTGTCATGCTTTTTTTCTCAATTTAGGCGATAATACGCTATAATTGAGTATGGAGTGATTTTATGATCTTAGACTGTATCGTCATTGGTGGTGGACCAGCCGGTTTGATGGCTTGTAACCAACTCGAAGGACACAAAAACTACATCCTATTGGAAAAAAACGATAAAGTCGGTAAAAAATTACTGCTCACCGGTGGAAAACGTTGTAATATCACCAATAACTTATCGGTGCGTGATTTCATCGAATCACTGCACATGCCACATAAACGTTTTTTATACCCGGCCTTAACCCAATTTGGACCGAAAGATGTCATTCAGTTTTTTGACCTTCGTGGGTTAGAACTCGATCTAGAACAAAACTTCAAATATTTTCCCAAAACAGGTAAAAGCCAATCGGTTTTGGATGCGTTACTAAAAGGCATTAAAACCGAACGCATTCACTACAAAGAACCCGCCAAGAAAATCAGTAAGCAAGGGGATTTGTATTTGGTTGAAACCGATTTGGATACGTATTTAAGTAAAAATGTCATCATCGCAGTAGGATCTAACGCTTACCCAACCATGGGGTCATCAGGCGACGCTTTGATGTTTGCGAAATACTTAGATATTCCTTATAAACCCTATACCCCAGCTGAGACCTATCTATTTTCAGACAAAGTTAAACAACAAGATTTGGACTTACAAGGTGTGGCAATCACCACAAAAGTCCGAATTAATCAAGATAAAAAGACACACGATGGGGATATCCTATTTACCCATTTTGGGGTATCTGGACCCATCATTCTACACATTTCAGAACTCATTTACGACAGACTTCAAACAGAAAAAGTTACACTTTACATCACGCTCACAGAGGTTGAACCGATACCTGTATTCAATCAAGCCAGAACCACCAAAGATACCATACTAACCACTTTGGAAACCATGACATCGAAACGTTTAGCTAAGAAAGTCTTGGATGTGTCTGGCATTGAGAACAAACGGGTTTCGGATATGAAAAAAACAGAAGTTGAACGTTTAAATCAACTCTTAACCGCCTTTCCGATACCCATTGATGGCGTTGAAGTCAAAGAAAAAGCCTTCGTCAACGCCGGTGGGATTGACGTGAAAGCACTGAACCCACAAACCATGGAAACCATCCAATCACGAGGGTTATATTTCATTGGTGAGTCGACAGACTTACAAGGACCCATTGGGGGATTTAATATTACCATCGCTCTATCCACAGGCAGATTGGCTGCCAATCACGTCGTATCGAAGGGGTAATTTATGGCCAGTTCACAAGATTATGTTATCTATGTGGTTGAAAAACTCAGACGTTTTTATGATGTAACTTATCGTAAGATGTTCGGTGAGTACATGATTTATATTGACTTAAAACCCATCATTTTGGTCTGTGATGATCAACCTTATCTCAAAATACACGAATCGACCACACCCATTCTAAAGGATGCAGAAACGGGGTATCCATACAAAGGTGCGAAATTGCATTATTTGCTCGATATCGATGATGATTACCTCACCAAACAAGCCATCGATGCGTTATTACCCCATGTGGTCATCAAACCCAAAAAGAAGAAATCCATTTAGGAGTCCCTATGAACGCTAAAACAAACTATGTCGACATTGAAACCAGACAATATTTTCACCAAGCCAACCTGGTATACATGTCGACACTCGCTGCCGATTTAATCATCATTCCCATCATTTTCTTTACGGGAAGCATGCTCTCATTCTTTGGCAACATCATTGGTTTTATCATTGCATTGTTGGCTGTATATTTGAATAAAAAGAAGAAATATGGCTTATCGGCATTCCTATTCATTCTAACCATCACAGCCTTAGGTGTTGTCCAAGTGCTTTTGTTTGGATTGAATTCAGGCTTTATGTACTATTTCTTCAACATGAGTGTTTTGATTGTCTATACCAAATGGCGACCTAGTTTAAAACTGGTTGGTGTCATCACACAAGTGGTATTGTTCGTCCTTACATTCATTTACGCGATTAACAACCCACCCTTCTATCCTTTAGCGATGGGTTGGCTCATCTTTTTCCACATCCTAAACTTTGTTTTAAATATCACAGGTGTGGCGAATTCAGCGTATTATTATATTAGAATCGCGAACGACGCACAAAAGATTTTGTCAACGTTAGCATCTACAGATTATTTAACTGGTGTGAATAACCGCGTGGCTTTTGATGCCTTCATGCAAGAGAAAAAAGCGCTCTTCGACAAAAACAAACGCACGTTTGGTTTGTTGATGATTGATGTGGACCACTTCAAGAAGATCAACGACACCTATGGCCATGGTTGTGGTGACGATGTGTTGGTAGATATCGCAACCCTATTAAAAGAAGAACGTGGCAATCAAGATTTTATCGCTCGATATGGTGGTGAAGAATTTGTCTATGTCATCGACGCATTTCAAGCGAATACGGTTTTTGAGGTTGCGGAAAGGTTGAGAAAGAAAGTTGAAAACCACACCTTTAAATATCAAAAAAAAGCGATCAAAATAACCATCTCGATTGGTGGCATATTTATAAATAAAACGTGTCAAAAACCTTTAAATGGTTGGATTGAATGTGCAGATAAGCATCTCTATCAAGCCAAAGATGAAGGTAGAAACCGCGTGATTATTGGAGAGGCATCCGATGCAAGCTAAATTTTTGGTACCCAATTTAACGTGTCAAGATTGTAGTTGTGGCCACTGTGCCCAAATGTTACTCATTGGTCTTAAAAGCCATAAAGACATTTTATCCGTCAAAGCTGACTATAAACAAAAGACCCTTGAGGTCGATTTTCAGAAACCAATGACGATTAGACGAATCATGATATTTGCGAAAAACAAAGGGTACGACATAGAAGAAATCCAAGCACTGTGAAGTGCTTTTTTCTTTTTTATAGTATTTATAATGTAAAAACATGTTTTTATTAAAAAAATATTAAAATAAGTCCGAAAAATAATTGTCTTTTTTAATAGACGGGTGTAGAATATTATAAAAAGAAAGAATGTGAATAAAATGAAAAAAATGACCGGTGTCCTATGGATGCTTGTTGGCCTTTTTTTTGTGCTAACAGCTTGTGACCAAGTACCAGCGTTCAACATCAATGATGTAAACATTGAAGCAGTGAATCAAATCAATATCCCTGCAGGGACCTATACCTTAGAATATTCCATAGAAAATTGGAGTGAATTGGTTAAAACCCATGGGGCAGAACTTGCCATTGAAGTTAGAAACAAATCCAACCAAGTGGTGACATTAACAGGCAATCAAATCACCGTTGAAATTGGTGAAGTTTATACCGTGAATTTAACGGTAACCGTTGAAGGGGAAACCATCCAAAAAACCTTTACAGTCACCGCAGTCTCCCCTCAACAAGTTGAATACAGTGTGACCTTTGACCTTCAAGGTGGTGTAGGCAGTTTCCCTGAACAAAGTGTGATTCATGGTGGAATACCGAATCTACCTGAAACCGAACCGACCAAAGACGGCTACGTGTTTACTGGTTGGTTCTATGATGCAGCACTCACGCAGTTCTGTGATTTTGCAGAACCGATTTATGAAGATATCGTTTTATACGCTGGTTTCGACGTGATTGAAAATCAAATAACAGTGACCTTTGTTTCCAATGGCGCGAATGAAGACTTCCCGCCACTGCATTTATCCATCGGGTCATTTTTACCAAGTTTGATTACGCCAACCAAGACCGGTTACCGTTTTGAAGGTTGGTATATTGACCCGACATTCGAAACACCATTTTTAGTTGAAGCAACCAACCTATATCAAGATACGACCCTTTACGCCAAATGGTTTGATACTTCATTGAGTACCTATAAAGTAACCTATGATTTAAATGGTGCTTTACAAACCGGTGAAATATCCGAAATGGTCGTTCAACATGAAAAAGCCCAAGGTTTTGGTATGACCCCTGTTAGAACCGGGTATCGTTTAGAAGGGTATTCACTAACCGCTGATGGTGCAGAATTATATGATTTTGATACCCCAGTGGAAAGTGACATCACACTCTATGCCATCTGGCTATATAACTATACCGAAGTTGAACACCCAACGTATTTTACCGACATCAGTGCGATTGATCATTCAAGATTAAATGAAGCATTCAAAGTAGAACAAGTCATGCAAGTGGCTGCGAATGCGGCGATTTATCGATTCAAACAGGACCACAATGTGGATGAAGACGCGACAGAATATGGCGTTTTATATGGGAAATCCAATGTGCTAACTTACCAACAACGCGGTTTAATGAAACTATCTGATACCCCATTTTCTGGTAATGTTACATTCATTGACTATTTATTCGATACAAACCCACTCAAAGAAAATACTACCTATTATATGAGAATATATGTGAAGTTTGAAGATACCATCCTTTATAGTGATGTTCAATCCTTTGAAACCATTCATGTGGTTGAAGGTGGTAACGCAGTTGGTTTAAATTATGTTGTCTCTGGTGGTGAATATTATCATAGTGACCCACAAATTCAAAACGTATCTGTATTTTTCTATGAAGTCTTGGATGGGTATGAAGCTAAAGATAACCATCATGATTATCAAAGCTATAACAACATTACGGTTCAAGGTACGCACCGAGTGATCGTTACAGATTTAAGTACCAATGAGCAATATTTACATGTCTATACACTCAAATTCGACAAACCATTTGTGAGTACAACCTTTTATGGTTTCATCGATGCGACACCTAGCAATGTTAAATTTGAATTTATAGCAACCCTTTTACATGAAGACCGTTATACTTATCCAATCAGTGATGCAGGTTTCTTGTATTCAAGAACCACTTTCGCATTATTGAAAGGTGTTCCAGGTGTGCATGACGTCGATGCAGATTATGAATCCTCAACCAATTTGATTAAGTCAACTCAAGGGATGGACTTTAATGATCATGACATGTATTACGTTAGAAGCTACGTCGTGTTATCTGGACAAATTCATTACAGTAACTACATGTATGAATTGACTTATGATGCCAGTGAATTGGGTTATAAAATTACCAAAACCATTTATTTAGAAACACAAACCATCAACATGGAATACCCATATGAATACTTTGTCGGGACATCAAACTATACCTTACACTATTATGATGGTAGTGTGGTGAATAAATCGAGTTATACAGGCAACGGTTCATTTTCCGCCCCTGGATACTATTTTTCATATGTCGAAACCACATCCATGATTCGAATCCTCAACATCGTTGGCGAATACCCAGCAGTGATTGGTATCGAAAACAATGGGGTATATGAAGACTACGTTTTAATTGACTTCCCGATGGCCAATGCCTATATTTATATGGAGTACAATGGTGGAGAATACGTGTATTTACCTCATAAAGTGAGACTTGAACAAGTCGGCTTTTATGTAGTATACTATCGTTCCGCTACCGGTATGAAGTCGATATCATTTGAAATTAAATAATGAATAAGGGACGCTGCGGCGTCCCTTGATTATTTTTGAATGCTTTGATTGAGTTGTTTCAATTCATCGTTGGTTAAGTAACGGTAATACCCTAGAGGTAAACCATCTTTCGTAATGTGCATGATTCGAATACGTTCAAGCGAAACGACCTCATAACCCAAAGCGGTAGTCATGCGTCTGATTTGACGGTTCATCCCTTGTTTTAGGATGATTCTAAAATGCGTATCGTCTTCTTGAATGAGTTTACAAGGTTCGGTTTGTTGGTATTTTTTGGTCTTTAAGTTGAAAATAACCACACCTTGTTCCATGTAATCGATGAATGATTTGGTCAGGGGTTTATCCACTTCAACACGGTATTCTTTTTCGTGACCGTATTCTACCCTCAATATTTTATTGACGATATCACCATCATTGGTGAGTAGAATCAATCCCTTTGAGTCTTTGTCTAAACGACCAATAGGGAAAATGACCTCATCTAAATGCATATAGTCAACGATGTTGTTTTCAATATGTCTTTCGGTGGTGCAGACAATGCCTTCTGGTTTATTTAAAACAATGTAGACTTTATCTTCAATGGGTTGAACCAAAGCCCCATCGATTTTGACCACGTCTTTTTTTTCTACACGCATGCCGAGTTTCGCCACCTCACCATTTAAGGTAACGACCCCAGATTGAATGAGCTCATCGGCTTTTCGTCTAGAACAAAAGCCGGAATCCGCGATGTATTTATTGATCGAGATGCCTTTGTCTTTGACATGTTCTATTTTGACGTCTTCGGTTTGGAAGACTTGAGTTAATCGTTTTGCATAATCCATGTTATCACCGGATTCATTATACACAAAATTGATGGGGATTGCGAAAAAAAACGCCTTATTTATAAACATGGATACAATCTTATCAAAACCAAAGCAAAACAAATCGAACAAAGAGGTGATAAATCACCCTTTACAGAATGATTCTCCTCTTAACGATTTAACTCGTCTTATTTAAAGCGACTACATATCAAATAAATATGTACGCTTAGGTGTGTTCACAC
>DJWH01000120.1 GCA_002441525.1 Acholeplasmataceae bacterium UBA6235
ATTGGCGACTGTACTTCTTTCCATATACTCAGTATTCACCCCATAAGTGTTTAACTCATCGATCAATAAATCACCAAACGCGTCATCACCAACCGCACCTAAGAAAACACTACTTGTGCCTAATTTGGCAGCAGCCACACACACATTTGCCGGTGCGCCACCGGCTTTTTTGGTAAACCCTGTGACGTCTTTCAGTCGTTTGCCTTTTTCATTAGGCATCATATCAATCAATAACTCACCGATACCGATCACTTTTTTCATGATGTCCCCCCTTAAAAATAAAACCCGTTGCCGGGTTTCATCTTATTTGTCTTTCTTTAAAGCGATGATACACATGACTTCAAAAATCATGAGTAACATCAAGTCTCTACCAAATGTAAGTACGGCTGCGACTTCTAGATATAAGGATTCTACCCATGCCATATTGGCTTCGAATGCTTGAACGACAGCGACTAAAGAATCGGCGTTTTCAATCAAAGGTAAAAAGTAGAATAGTCCGGTTAGGCCTAGTAAGACGAGTAAGATTAATTTAAGTAGTGCTCTCATAATATCCCCCTTATGAATGGATGCTTTTGCTATATTATAACGCCATTTTTTATAAAACACTATGTATTTCTTGATTATTTCGCATATTTTTTACAGAGTTCGCTATTTTTCAACTAAGCCATTTATTTTTTTCTATCTATGTTAGAATAAATATGATGAGGTGATAGGAATGTTACGTTTCGGATTAATCGGTGCTGGTGCGATTGCCCATGCATTTTCCAAGGCATGTCAAGGCAGTGGTATACCGCTTCAAGCAGTCGCCAGCCGTAAACTAGAAAAAGCACGTGAATATCAACAAATGTATGGTTTTGTCTCTGCTTATGGGGATTACGAATCGTTATATCAAGACCCATTGGTGGATGCGATTTATGTCGCAACCCCACATGGGTTACATTATGAACAAATGCTGGCTATCTTAAAACACAAAAAGCACATTTTGTGTGAAAAAGCTTTTACCCTCAATGCGAAACAAGCCAGACACATTTTTGAACTGGCTAAAGCCCAAGGGGTGTTTGTCATGGAAGCGATGTGGACACGGTTTTTACCACTCACTCAAACCGTGCTTAAACGCATTCAGTCGGGCGTGATTGGCGATGTGGTTTCGATGAAGGTGGATTTCGCTTTTGGTGGTAATCCAGCCGATGAAGCCAGGTTGATGAACCCTACCTTAGGTGGTGGTGCTTTATTAGATGTCGGTATTTATCCGATCACCTATGCCAATTTGGTGCTGGGTAAACCAGATAAAATCGATGCGAAAGCGAAACTCACCCACACAGGTGTGGATGGTACAGTGGATTTAACTTACCATTACCCCCATCAAGTCGCTCATTTACACGCGTCTGTGATTGAAGAAGGCGGTAAAGACGCTTGGATTTATGGGTCTAAAGGATCGATTAAAGTACCTTTCTTTTGGGGCGCTCATGAAACCTTTATCTATGATTTAAATCATCAAGTCATCGAACACATCGATTTACCACATAAGGTCAATGGTTATGAATTTGAAATCCTAGGTTTCATTGAAGCGGTTGAAAATCAATCGTATCGAACCCCATGGATGAATGTTGAAAACACCTTAGAGGTTCTAGCTCAAATGGATAAAATCAGACAACACATTGGTGTCATTTATCCCAATGAAGATACCCTATGAAGACCAAACATTGGATCATTATAGCGGGTTTTCTGATACTCATGGGTCTGATATCATTTGGCCTCAATCGTTTGGGTATACTCACCTTACTAGACAGTTTATCACAGTTCAACAGCTACGTATATTTGATCCCACTCGGTGGCGTAATCATCTACTTTATTGTGGTATTATCCGGACAATGGTTGATCAAAATATTGATGACTTTATTCACACTCATCGCAGCCTATGTATTCTTCATTGTGGTTTTATTTGAATCACCAAATAAAACCGTACTTCCCGATGCAGGGATTGTGGTTGAATCACGCCAGTTCATCTTCGCTGGGGTGGATCGCTTTTATCTACGCCAAGGGTTGTTCTACCATGAAGTGTTCTCATGTGATACGGGCGAGGATGCGTATTGTAGTTATGAAATTACCAACGATTCACTCATCATCACCCACGGTTATTATGGTGGGGATGAACACATTAAAATCATTCCAATCAAGGAGACATAATCATGTCAAAAATTCAATTATCGTTTTTCTCTCAAGCATTAGAAATGAATACATCGCTAACGGTCTTGGTACCAGATGACTTAAAAAAGAATGAGAAATTACGTCCGTTTTATGTATTACATGGCTATAATGGCGACCACCAAGACTGGACCAGACTCACCGCGATTGAGCGTTACTTACGCAATCGACGTGTCTGCGTGATCATGCCTTCTGGGTTCAATGCGTATTATACAGACCATGTGGTTGGGTTACAGTATTATACCTACTTCACCAAAGAATTGGTCCCTTTCATCGAAAACCTCTTTCCTGTTCAAAAAGAAGCGTATATCTTAGGTTTATCGATGGGTGGTTACGGCGCATTGAAGTTCGCTTTAAGCAACCCTAAAAAGTTTGTTAAAGCGGTTAGTTTATCTGGTGTCATGAACCCAGATTTCATTCGTGCGATCCCTTGGATGGCACACCGTTTACCTCAATTTGATTTGATGTTTGGCAAAAAAACAACGGGTAAAAACGATTTAAGACATTTGGTAGATAAGAACCTAAAGTCCAACCGAATGCCAGAACTATTACTCACCTGTGGTGATAAAGATTTCTTAATCGAAGACAATCGTTCATTTGAACAGTTTTTAAAGGAAAAACAAGTCCCTCACACCTTCATTTTTGATGATGGTGAACACAATTGGGACTACTGGGATCGTGGCATCCAAAAAGCATTGCCATGGTTGTTCGATGAAAAAACGTTAGAATAGTCTAACGTTTTTTTTCATAATAAAGTCTTTAATTGTTTGATATCGTGGATTTGATATGTAGACCCCTTAAATTCTTCATCATTTCCGTAACCATATAAACACGCCACCGTATCGATTTGATTGGCGTGACCGGATTCCATATCGTGGATACGGTCTCCAACCATTAAGATGGGTTGTGGGAGTGTGTCTTTGAGTTTCGCAAGTATATCCTTTTTAGGGATATACCCATACATTTCTGAAGATACAAATTGATCAAAATAGCGGTCTAAACGGAATTCGTTCTTATTGATTTCCATGTAATAGTTTTTGGAGTTTGAAAGGTATACCAAGGTATAACCTTTTTCTTTTAAGTAGGCTAAGGTATCGAGTGCCCCGTCAAATAAAACCCCTTCATGGTTCAAAATCGAATCGCGCATCGCTTCGCCAATCATTTTAGAAACAATCGCGATGATCTCTTCTGGTAAAGCTGGTTTAAAGGAAGCCCACATTTCGGGTGGGTTTTGTCCTAAAAAGCGTTTGACTTCATCTTTGGTCCAATCTTTTTTGGCTTGATAGCCCTGTTGGACCAAATAGTCAAAGGCTTTTAAGAACGCTTTGTAATAGATTTGGATACTGTCATGAATGGTACCATCGTAATCCAAACAAATGGTTTTGTACGCCATAATCTATTCCTTGAATTTGAGCATATGGCCCATTTTGTCTTTCTTGGTCTTCATATAAAATTCATTGCGTTCGTTGTGGTTGAGTTGGATTGGTTCTCTCGAAGCAATCTCAATACCATATCCCGTTAAGCCCGAAAGTTTTAATGGGTTATTGGTCATGAGTTTGACTTTAGTGACACCTAAATCGTTTAAGATTTGAGCCCCAATACCATAGTCTCTTAAGTCTTCTGCAAAGCCAAGTGCGAGGTTCGCTTCGACGGTGTCCATACCTTGATCTTGGAGGTTATATGCTTTGATTTTATTGATTAAACCAATCCCACGGCCTTCTTGACGCATATAAACCAATACCCCTTTACCTGCCTTTTCAATCTTATCTAAAGCGGCTTGGAGTTGTTCACCACAGTCACATTTCATCGAACCGAATGCATCCCCTGTTAAGCATTCAGAGTGGACTCTTACCAAGACTTCATCGCCAGGTTTAATATCCCCTTTGACCAACGCGACATGGTGTTCGCCACTGATGGCGTTTTCGAAACCAATCATTCTAAACTCACCATGTGAAGTTGGTAAGTTGGCTTCTGCTGCACGCTTGATGAAGTTTTCACTGCGTTTACGGAATTCAATTAAGGATGAAACTGCCGTCCATTTTAAACCGAGTTGTTGTGCTAAGTCTCTAAGTTCATATAAACGGTATGGTTCACCGGATTCTTTCAAGATGATTGAAGTGACCCCTGCTGGGTATAAACCAGCGAGTTTCGCGAAGTCTACCGAAGCTTCTGGGCGACCTGCACGCTTCAAGACCCCACCTTGACGGTATTGAATTGGGAAGATGACCCCTGGTTGGAAAAATGAACCTGGTTTGGTATCTGGATTCAAAATCGCTTTAATCGTTTTGAGTGCTTTTTCTGTACGGTCTCCGATACAGTTGAGTTCAACAGACATCACTTTCGCGGTTTGATATGCGGTGATGGTTTGTTCATACAAGGCTTGAATGCCTAGGGCGTGGAAACGTTCTTTTTCTGTGGTGATGTTGATGATGCCTTTCGCATACTTTTCCATCAACGCCAAAGTCTCTTGACTGACTTTTTCTGCAGCTACCACAAAATCCCCAGTGTTGTCTACATCGTAGTCATCGACTAAAATGATTGGTTTACAGGCTTTGATATCTTCTAATACTTCTTCTACTGTGTGGAATAAATTGTCCATGATTATGCTCCTTTTATGATTGTACCTTCCATCAGGATATCGTCTCCAAATGGGGTATATTTAACGTTTTTGAGTTGATAAGCATCACTCATGAGGGCGACCCCCTCACCACCCACAGGTGTGAGTGCTTTTGTGCCACCGATGAGTTTCGGTGCGATGAATACATATACTTTATCGACAATACCCGATTCTAAGGCTTTTCCATGGGTATAAGAACCGCCTTCAATTAAGACAGAGTCGACTTTTTCTTCACCCAATTTGTCCATTAGTTGAACAAAATCAATCTCAGGCATTTGAATGATACGAACCCCTTGGTCCACCAAGCGTTGTTCGTATTTTTTGGTCACGATCCAAGTGGGTTGAACCGTCGCTGTCTTAATGACGTAAGCATCTCTTGGGATGGATAGTTCAGGGTCAATGATGATGCGTATAGGGTTACGGTGTGGTTTATCTAAACGCGTATTGAGTCTCGCGTCATCATGGATGATGGTATTGACACCCACCAGGATGGCCATGTGCTTATTTCTAAGTTCATGAACATAAGCTCTCGATGCTTCGTTGGTAATCCATTTGGAATCGAGGTTTTTCGTTGCGAGCTTACCATCAGCAGTCATCGCGTATTTGATGGAAACGAACGGTTTTTTGGTTTGAATGTATTTTAAGAAGATTTCATTTTGAAGTTCGACTTGATCGCTCATCAAACCGTATTCCACTTCAATGCCCGCATTTTTAAGGATTTCAATCCCCTTCATGTTGACCAACGGATTCGGATCGGTTTTCGCGATGATGACTTTCTTAATCTTCTTTTCAACGATTTTTAAGGCACATGGGGGTGTTTTTCCGTAGTGTGCACATGGTTCTAGGGTCACGAACATCGTTGCCCCTTCGACATCCTCGGTGGCGTGATTAAACGCATTCACTTCAGCGTGTGGTCCACCATATTGTTCATGGTAACCCTCACCGATGATTTTGCCATCTTTCACGATAATGGAACCCACCAATGGGTTCGGATTGACGAAGCCTTCCCCTTGTTGTGCGAGGTTAATCGCTTTTTGCATATAGGCTTTTTTTTCTAATTCGGTCATGATTTGTCTCCTTCGAGGTAGTCATTGTATACCCCTTTGAGGATAAAATACAACTGCTTTGCTTTGTCAAAGTCGATTTGTACGCATTGTAAAAGACGCTCAGGTACGACCTGGCAAGCGACCCCTAAATCTTTCCCTGCTTTGGTTAGATTGATGTACACTTTACGTTGGTCTTCTTGGTCTCTAACACGTGTTACACGGCCATCTTTTTCGAGCTTTTTCAATAGAGGGGTTAATGTACCCGAATCGAGTTGTAATTTATCGCCAAGTTCTGATACCAATTGATGGTCTTGTTCCCACAACGCAATCATGGTGATGTATTGGGTATAGGTTAGTCCAAACGGGTCTAATATGTCTTTATACGCTTTAATCACATTACGCGAACTCGCATACAGTAAGAAACACAATTGTTCATCGAGTTTCCAATTCATTTATAACAACTCCTTGATGAAAGACTCCATTTCTTCTGGGGTAAAACTTGGTCCGAATCGATACACGACGTTGCCTTGTTTGTCCACTAAGAATTTGGTGAAATTCCATTTGATTGTATTGACACCACGGATGCGATCTAATAAAGACGACTTGGTTTTTGGATAATCGACTGCTTTTTTCGCACGTAGGTATTTAAATAAAGGATCGGCGTTTTTGCCATTCACATCGATTTTGTCGAAGGTTTCAAACTTCGTACCAAATTTGAGTTTACAAAACGCATCGATTTCTTGACTCGATTCTGGGGCTTGGTTCATGAATTGGTTACAAGGAAAGTCTAATACTTCTAACCCTTGCTTGTTATATTTTTCATAGAGCGCTTCAATCGCGTCGTATTGTTTGGTATAGCCACATTTGGTCGCGCTATTGAATATGAGTAATACCTTGCCTTCATACTTGCTTAATGATGTTTTTTGCTGGTTTAAACGTTTGACTTCGAATTCATAAATTGACATTGTCTTATCCTCCAATTAATTGTATTCAATTTAATTTTATCAAATATACTTTGAAATTCAAGAAACTTGCTTATTAAGAAAAAGACACAAATTGAAGATCAATCTGTGTCTTGAAATAATAGATAAAATAATCCGATGACTGGTACCCCTGCAATCCAATATTTTTGATGTGATATCTTGGATAAATAGATGGATAAACCATACAAGAATATAAAGTCGATGGTCATAATGTGGACAAACGAGTCCGATAGAAACGCTTGATAGTAAGCTGAGAAATCACCTAAAATGATGCCGTAGCCAATCGTCATCACGGAAAGGATGAGTCCTAGCAACGCGACGATATGGGTTCGTTTGGATACCTTTTTCGATTGTATTTGACCCTCTATGAAGGGTATGGTTAATACAAAACCACCAAACATGAATCCCATGGATAAAAATACCCATTGTTTTCGGTTCATTTCTAGATATTTTAGACCATATAATAAAAACGCGAGCGGGAATAACCCCAGTAAATTGAACACCATGAATAGGGTTGGATCGATGTTATTCGATACCACATCCGATAAAAATGTACCCGCTTGGAAATTGGTTATTAAGTGGAAGACTGCATATAATACCAGACCCACGTGTGCGATGAATAATCCTTTTCGCATCCGATCACCCCTATTCTTAGTATAGACATCCCCAACGCTCATTTCAAATAATTAGCCCATTTATTTTGAATCCCATGGTAAACCCATAAAAGCGATTTCATTAGGATATGGGTATACATTTTATAATGGGTGTGCTAAAATTGGATTAACTTAATATCACTATCAAGAAGACGGGAGAGATATAGCTCGAGGAACGTCTACCAACCGGAACAATCACGGTGGTAAAGCTATAAGCGATGGACGCATATAATCATAAATACATGCCTGTCGCGAAGCGATAGGCATTTTTGTTTCAAAAGGAGATTCCCATGATTGAACTTAAACACATATCTAAATCCTATCCCAATAAAAAAACAACTTTTCACGCTTTAGAGGATGTCAACCTAACCATCCAGTCTGGTGAAATTGTGGGTATTTTGGGGTATAGTGGGGCCGGAAAGAGCACATTGGTGCGTATCATCAATGGGCTCATTGAACCTAGTAAAGGTGTCGTCAGCATTGATGGTCATGACCTCGATCTGCATAAGCAACAGGCAATCGATCGAATGCGTCACACCATCGGCATGATTTTTCAACATTTCAACTTAATTCATTCGATGACCGTGTATGACAACATCAAACTGCCTTTAGATATTGCGAAATACCCTCAGGATAAAGACAAACGCATTTTAGAATTGTTGTCTTTAGTAGGTCTATCCGATAAGAAAGACATGTATCCAAAATCATTATCCGGTGGTGAACGCCAAAGGGTTGGGATTGCAAGAGCACTGGCCAATCACCCAAAAGTATTGTTGTGTGATGAAGCTACCTCCGCTTTAGACCAAAAAACAGCGACCGATATCCTCGATTTACTCAAACAAATCCATCAACAAACAGGGGTTACCATCGTTTTTATCACCCACCAAATCGAAGTGGTAAAAGCCTTATGTGACCGTGTTGTAGTGATGGATGGTGGTCGTATCGTTGAAGATACCCCCATCAAAGATTTATTTGTTCATCCACAATCTGAAGTATCCAAATTCCTTTTACAAACATTTAAATATGAGACCACTGAATCCGATATCTATGAGCTTGTATATAACCATAAGAATAGCAACGATACGATTCTATCGGATTGTATCAAGCAATTTCATATTGATGTGAATATCAAATACGCGAAAACCTTGACATTGAAATCAGAAACCATTGGATTTCTCTATGTTCAATTCTTTGGACAACAAACCGAAGACGCGATTGCTTATTTAAGGGCTCATCAAGTGGAGGTGAATCGTTATGCTTAATGCGTATGATTGGAACCAATTTGTGAAAGCCTTGTATGAAACATTATTTTTAACATTTGGTACAGGCGCATTCGTCTTAATCATCGGGTTGATCCTGGGTTTCTTAATCTATATCTTAGATAATGACGCCATCATCAAACCAAGTATTCAACGAACCATCGCTTACCGTGTACTTTCAACCATCAACGACATTGCGAGAAGCATTCCGTTCATCATATTGCTGATCATGATGATTCCCCTAACCCGTGCCTTGGTCGGTACAATGTTGGGAGCCAAAGGTGCATTACCCGCCCTCATCGTTTCGGCTTCACCGTTTTTCGCCAGAGTGGTCAATAACGCTTTAAAATCGGTGAGTGATAACACGTTAGAGGCCTTAAAATCGATGGGTGCATCTCGATGGACCATCGTTAGAATTGTCTTTAAAGAAGCTTTAAGTCCACTCGTATCCGGGTTTACCTTAACCTTGGTAACGTTGGTTGGCTTCATGTCCGCTGCCGCGGTCATCGGGGCAGGTGGGCTTGCATTCCTAGCCTATGAAAATGGGAAGTTTGGCAACAATTACACCTTGATGTATCTATCCATCTTCACCATTTTATTACTCGTATTCATCATCCAAATTACTGGAGATTATGTATCTAAAAAGTTAAACCATCAATAACAGGAGAACATTCAAATGAAAAAAATCATTACCTTACTGGTTGTCTTATTCGCTAGCTTCACGTTGGCGGCTTGTAACAACAATGAAAAGACCATCAAAGTCATCGCGACATCCATTCCTCACGCAGAAATTTTAGAATTTGCTAGACCATTATTAAAAGAACGTGGCTACAACCTAGAAGTCATCATCACATCCGATTATTACTTCCCAAATCCAGCCGTCGCTGCAGGTGACGCGGATGCGAACTTCTTCCAACACGTCCCATTCTTAACCAAATACAACAACGAAAATCCAGATAAGAACTTAGTCATCGCTTCTTATGTTCACATCGAACCGATTGGTTTATACGCCAACACCATCACATCGTTATCCAACATCCCTAATGGCGCAACCATCCTTTTATCCAATTCAACCTCAGACCATGGTCGTGCACTTAACTTACTTGCACAAGCGGGTTTGATTGGTTTATCCGAAAACTTTGATATCTTGGCTGCTTCCATCAACTTCAGTGAAGTCATTGTGTCGAATCCTAAGAACTTAGTCATTCGCGCCAATGTTGCACCTGACTTCTTGATTTCGGCTTATAATGCCAAGGAAGCTGACTTATACATCATCAACTCTAACTATGCGTTAGAAGGCAACCTTAACCCATTAGAAGATTCGATTTTCATTGAATCGACAGGCAATAACCCTTATGTAAACGTATTGGCCGTCAGACCCGGCTTATTAGAATCTGAAAAGATTCAAGCCCTTGCTGAAATTCTAAACAGCCAAGCGGTTAAAGACTTCATCACAGAAACCTATGGTGGGTCTGTCATTCCAGCCTAACAAAACAAAAAAAGGAGCTGTTGAAGGTTCCTTTTTTCTTGGATTAAACTATTTTAAGAATGAAAAAACTTTTTCGCCTAAGAATTCTAGTACTAAGGATAATAAAGCGAATACGATTTGTAGGTAAACACCTAAGCCTAAGCTCATGGTGACTAAACCAGCACCAACCGCACCTTCAAGGGCTGCAGACTTGTCAACGAACACTTGGAAATAAACGTACAATACAACGCCTAAACCCACAACAACTGCGGCTAAGTGGACATATCTGCTGAGTGATTCTTTATAAAAGAACACCACAACTGCAGCAACGCTCACCAATAAGGATAATACGACCAATAAAAGCGGTGAATCTGAAGTGCTACCTAGACGGGTTGCGAAATCTTGAACATTCCATAACGAGTCGCTGTAGTCAGCACCCATGGCTTTACCAACCACGAAAGGTAAAAAGTAACCTAACGCAAACAAGCCCAGTAAAACGGATTTTGAAACTTTGAGTAACAGTGATTTATTCATATATTAATAAGATCCCCCTTTCACATTCACTCTCCATCCATTCGGACAGACCACGCTCATTGTAGCACATTTATTTAGAACTTCAAAGCATTTTTTGACATTTTATTTTGAATTTCCAACTATTTGATTTTCAAAGTAACATAATATCGCTTTTTTATGCGGTATTCTAAGATTGTTAATACTTTCTTACAAAAGAAAAAACCCTTTTGGGTTTGATCTATTTGGTTAGTTTTATGAGATCTAAGGTCAATTGTTCAAGGTCTTTTAAGAAGTCCCCGGAAGTGATATTATCGAAAACTTTTCCGACGGTTTTTTCCAAACCCTTGGGTTGTTTCGGTAAGCTCAACGCTTTTTCTAACATCCGTTTTTCACCCGGATGATTGATTTGATTGATCGCGAACAAAGTATCAAAAAACAAACTGAAGTATTCGGTTAAGCGGTGATTCACCGCGATGATATCTTGACGCTTGACTGCTTTTACGATTTGATCGAAATAATTTGGTTGAGTACCATAGAGTAATGGGATATTTTGTCTAATCACTTGTTGATATAACGCCGCTATATCGATAAAACGATACGTGTCTTGTAAGGACTTATAGGCACGTTTTTTATCATAGATGATTTTGGTGGTCAGTAAGTTGTCTAGGAAACATGTACTGTATCCACGGTTGACTTGTCCGTTAAACAGTCTTTCCATCATGGCTTTAAAATCATCTAAATTTCTGTATATGAACTCAATGCCGATGCCATTATTTAGGACGCCATCATCTTCCGTCTCGAAAAATTGATGGTTATACTCCATCAAAGAAACGTGTGGACCAATGATGCGTCTTCTTTCTTCAACATCGATTGGTTTAGTGGCGTACACATAAATATCATAATCCGATAGATGATCCCCTTGTTGTTTTCCACGGGATCCACCTAAGACAATCGCTTCTACTTCTGGTAAAGATTTAAACCCTTCCAATAAAGGTCTTAAGTACGGGTCACCTAAATGAAATTCGATGGTTTGGATAGCCCATTGGTAGTGACCACCCATGCATTCATGGATGAATTCACCTAAATTAGATGGCGCAGTAAATGGGTATAATCCCGCAGCATTCAACGTATGATCAAACAGCTGAGCTATCTTTGACATCCAATGGTTATGGGATTGATTGAAAAGGTGTTTGACTTCATGAAGCGTATATGATTCGGCTTCTTTCTTGATCTTGTAGTTGAGTTCAGTCAAGTTTTTCCAGGTATAACCAGGTCTGAGTTCAATCGGTGGTATAGGATTCTTTGTCATCAAATCCGACAAGATTTGATGCCAGCCATATAAGTGATACAATACATCTCTGATGTTCTCATCACGATCCATATATAAAAATGGTACGGATGCGTTTTGTTCAACCAAAACCATCAACGCATCGTGTTTTTTTCTCGCATCCTCAAGGATGCTTGTTACTGTAAATTCATGTTTCATACGCGTCGTTTCGAGTCCTTTTCTTTATACATCATCTTGTCGGCTTGGCGAACCAAATCCTCTAAATATAAACCATCTTTTGGATAAATGGAGAATCCGATGGATGCGCCAATATCGATGGGTTTATCTTCAATCGATTTAAGATTGGTGATTTCATTTCTAGCCTTGATCATATATTTGATGATTTCAGTTTCTTGGTTTAGGTTTTTTAATAGAATGATGAACTCGTCTCCGCCCAATCTTGCCACAAAATGATCTTTAAAGACCAATGACAATTTCCTAGAAATTAAAATGAGCAAGTCATCACCTATGTTGTGTCCGTAGGTATCATTAACTGCTTTAAATCGATCTAAATCGATTAAAATGACAGAAAATGGTTTGAGTTCTGTGGTATATATATCCTTCAATTCTTGGTAGTAGTGCTCCAACTCATGACGATTGAGTAGTCCCGTTAAAGCGTCATGCGTAGCGATGTATATAAGCTCACGTTTCGCACGGCCTAGCAGGGTGGTGTCAGATGCTGTGGATAATAAAAAGTCATCGCCAAACATGCGGATAACACGACAAGAATAAATGGTTTCAACTGGGTCACCATTCATCTTGAAGAAGGTCATTTCTTGGTGTTCTATTTCTTCCCTTTTCGCAATCCTTTTTAATAATTCTTCACGTCTTTGGTTGTCAGAACCCCATATTTTGATTTGAGCAGTCGTTTTACCTATGACAAAATCTCGTGACAATTCAAACGTATCTAAAAACGCTTTATTCACATCATAAATCTCTCCAGATGACAACCTTGAAATGATCATGATGACCGGTGAATTATCGAAAGCACTCTTAAATTTCGCTTCTTCGACATCGACTTCATCTAGCGCACGCTTGTTTACTAGAATAATGAAAGCGAGCGGTAAGATGATGGCGAATACTGAAACAAAAATGTTTGATAGCACATCTCTTGGGTGATTCAGGAAGATATCTTCATGGTGGGTTGGGTCAATGATGGCGTAGATGATACGAATCAAATTACCAATCATGAATAATATTAAAACGATTTCAAATTGTCGAGTTATTCGTTTAAAATAAGCAGACAAATCAAAGTGTATATAGATGAACATACTGCCAAAAGTGAACAGACCTAAAAATCCAATGAGACCATTTCTCGCATTAAGGTTAGGTTCAAGGTACGTGTAATATGTGAACAGTGCCGTATAGAACAATCCAAAGAACACGTGATAATAGAAGCGGTACTTAAGCAAGAAAAATTTAACCAACCCATAAACATTGATTTGGAAAGCAATCATGATGATGACATTCGCCAACCATATTGAAAAAAAGTCTGGAATCGACCCTCTAAACATGATGAGTAAATTGCCGATAAAGACTAGGACAATCGAGAGCAACCACTGGAATAAGCCTTTATATCGGTTTGCATTATTTTGCCATAACATCGCGATGGCGAAAATGTTGATACCATAAATGATCATATTAGCGAGAAACAATGTTCTTACATCAAAGGTCATTGGAATCCCTCCAATTCTACTTATATTATAACCTATATACCTCTCTATTAGAACAAAGAGGTGAATAAATCCCCCTTTACAGAATGATTTGATTTCCTCTTAACGATTTAACTCGTCTTATTTAAAGCGACTACATATCAAATAGGTATGTACGCTTAGGTGTGTTCACACCTTTATTCCCTATCCATAAGGCATTGGGATTACCTTTTCGAATCATATTTAATGAGGCATTTTGGTCAGCGTTGATCAAAGTGCCTTTTTGACTCTTATATAAACCTCTTTTGATTCTTACTCCAGAGAAATCACCTTTTACGAATTCATCTTGGTCTAGATAAGACGCTTTTGATGTGTAAGCTTCATTGATGACTTTAGTCTCAATACCGATTTGTTCTGCTAAATAGATGATTCGATCTCTAAGTCTCGCGATTGGTATACTCTTGGTCCATTGATTGTAGTTGTCTGATAGTCTTTCATCTTTGAAGGTATCGTTATAACCGATGATGATTTGTTTTACCTTATTCTTAACTGCGTGACTCATAATGAGTTTAGCTGCTTTATAGATTCCATAATCCATTTGATGGTTACGCTTATTCATCAGATGAATCATTCGTTTGGTTAAGACCTTTTGATTGGGTCTAATACTCGCGAGTTTAGCGATTCGCTTATGATAAAACTGATTCATACTCTTTAATCGTTTTCCATCTAACAATAAGTGCTCATTGTTCGTCACTGAACAAAACGCTAGGTTGTTATACCCAAAATCAATCCCCATGGTTTCTGTATAATCTTTGGTTTCTATTTTAAGGGTTTCATCTATATAGACATAAACCACTTCGATGTACTGGCCATCATAA
>DJWH01000076.1:0-5252 GCA_002441525.1 Acholeplasmataceae bacterium UBA6235
CACCACGGCCATTGTTACTCTTATAGCTGAGTTTATAATCCGCAGCCCCTAAGTTGGGCATGGTATGAAATTTACCATATTGCGATTCGTTGATGAGGACTTGAGGGTGTTCAATACGAACGCCAACAGAGAATGCTTTTTGACTAATTTGAATGCCTTGTTCATACAACAGTGTGAATGTATCACGAGCACTGTGTCCAATGCCCATCAAACATACATCTGTTTCGATACGATTGTTATCATTGACGATGACTGCGGATAAAACGCCTTCATTAAACTCTAGTTTTGTTACCTTCGAATGGAATCTGACTTCTCCACCAAGTAGCGTGATTTCTTGTCTAATCGAGCGGATGATGCCTTTCAGTATATCGGTACCCACATGTGGTTTGTTGATGTATAGAATGGCTGGGTCTGCCCCATGCTTAACCAAGGCTTCCAAAACATAGCGACTTCTTAAATCGTTCACGAGTGTGGTGAGTTTACCATCTGAAAAAGTACCTGCACCACCTTCACCAAATAAGATGGTTGCGTCTTCATGGAATTCACCAGTGGTTTTAAAATGGTCCCAAAGTTTGGTACGTTCATCGACATCTAACCCACGCTCTAATACAATGGGTCTGTAGCCTCTTCTCGCGAGTAACAATGCACTGAATATACCTGATGGTCCAAATCCAATGATGACTGGTCGATGTTTGAGTGTTTTATCACCCATTTCTACTTCATGATATGCACTGTCTGGAGAAATCATGAGATTAGGGTATTTTTTATCGACCAGGTTTTTCTCGTATGGCAATTCGATATCGATAGAATACACAAAGATTACATGGTCTTTCTTTCTCGCATCAATGGCTTTTTTAAAGATGGAAAAAGACTGAACATCGTTCTTTTTGATGCGATACTTATCATAGATATAATTCAGGATAGCTGCTTTTTCTAATTCTAATGTTAATGCATCCTTCAATTCAATTTTAATTTCTGTAATTCGAATCATGAGTACCTCTATTGGGTTGCATGAAGGCCTGCAACATAACCTGAGCTCCAAGCCCATTGAAGATTGTATCCGCCGCATAGACCATCGATATCGATGATTTCGCCAGCAAAGTATAAGCCTTTTGATTTTTTAGATTCTAACGTTTTTGGTTGGATATCGTTCACATTGACACCACCTGCGGTCACTTGGGCTTCTTCATAGCCTTTCGATCCGGTGACTTTAAACTTCATCGATGTGAGCAATTGTGCCATTCGTTTGATCTGAATTGGATTGAGTTGTCCGATGGTGACATCCGCCATCAAACGTGCTTCTTTTAAAACGACAGACACCAGTTTTCGATTGATTAATCCAAGTAATGCCAATTCAACCGGTAGATTCTTTAAATCCATCAAACGCTCTTCGATATCGGTTGGATTAAGTTCAGAGACCAATTTCACATCCACATAGATGGTTTGATGGTCTTGTAAAAGTGCATTCGCTTTTCTGGATAATTGTAATATGGTTGGTCCACTGATGCCGTATTTGGTAAATAGTATGTCACCAAACTCGGTTTGAATGATTTGATTTTGATGTATTAAGGATACAAAGCCTGGAAATTTAACCCCATCCAAAACTTTAAGATACGGTGAGTCTAATTTCAGTTTTACCAAAGCTGGGAAGAGTGGTGTAATTTCATGACCCAAATCCTTCGCGATTTGATAACCTGTACCATCACTGCCGGATTGCGGAAGTGCAAGTCCACCCGTAGCCACAATCAATCGGTCACAATGATAAGTATCGCCTTGTTGGTCATATAAGACAAAGCCTTGGGTTTCTTTGTGGGCTGATAAAATGACTTTTTCATATATCACTTCTATACCCAAGCGTTTGATTTCATAGATCAGTACATCGGTGATGCTGGATGCTTGTTCAGATAATGGATAGGTTTTTCCTAAATCTTCAATCTTTGGTGTAATACCTAAAGACTTGAAAAACAAGAGGGTCTCACTGGGACTAAATGAGTCGAAAACACTTTTAACAAAGGTTGGATTATTATAATGAATTGGTAGCGCATCGACATTGGTGAAATTACAACGACCATTGCCGGTTGCGAGAATTTTCTTACCTAGTTTTGCATTTCGTTCTATGATGGTGACATCTGCACCATGACGTTTCGCAATGATGGCAGCTACCAGTCCACTGGCACCACCACCGACGACGATGATTTTTTTCATAAGAAACAACCCCTTCAATCGGATTAATTATAACATATTTTCATATAAATAGGCGATGAACCCAATTTTTATATAATAGTGAAAATAATTTAAAATGTTATGTTTACATCTCTCGCTTTAATTGTTACAATTATGTTAAGAAAAGAGGTATTCGATATGGCACATTGCAAAAACTGCGGTAACTTAGGCAACATTGACTCGAACTTTTGTCCGAATTGTGGTGAACCCCCTAAATCAAAAAGCAGCACAACAAAAGAAAGACAGTGGAAACAATGAAATCTATGGTGATTACAATCCAAACTTCAACAATGCGGGCAATCCAAAAACATCCACTTCTTACGAAAGTGATACAACCACAACACTGTTTTGTATCCTAGGCTTTTGTTTTCCAATCGTAGGGTTGATTTTGTATCTGGTCTTAATGAACGATAAACCAGCCAGTGCCAAAGCTGCTGGTATTGGTGCATTAATTGGATTCATCCTCGGTGTATTGGGTTCACTCGCAAGCTTTGGTTTACAGACATGGCTAACACTCATTTAAAGAAATCAAAAGCCGTCTATTTCATAATCATCACTGTTCTATTCTTTCCAACATTTATATTATCATTCCAATCTGATGGGGATATTTTTGATGTCAATTTTTTCCAAACCACAGCGTATTTTCTATCCGGTTACGTCTTATTGTTAACTGTTCTGGGTTCTTTATTCAAGAAACCCTACGTGACCATCTTTTTCGGGTGTCATGATCACTGTGAAAGACGATTCCATAAACTACACAACGTATTGCCCATCTGTGGCAGATGTACCGGTATCTATTTTGGGTTCTTTCTAGCCATCCCATTATCCTATTTGAATATGCCATTCTATTGGTTCATACCACTGGGTATACCACTGGTCATTGATGGTTTCATTCAAATCAAAGGGATTCCAAGCACCATGAATAGACGTTTGATCACAGGTATTCTATTTGGTCCAGCAATGGTTTCATTGTTTGGATTATATAACGCCATGATTGTGTATCTAGTAGAAAGAACATTCATCATTTACGACTAAAAAAGGGCAGGGCCCTTTTTTTATTTTTGTATTTCCTCTATAGCTTTGATACCCATTAAACTCAATGTATATATGCCACGGTCTACTTTTTTAAACCAAAGATAATAGTTCTTTTGTAAAATGTTTGGGGTATCCATAATGCCTGTATAGGCTTTGATTTCTTTTGGTGATTTTTCTTTAAACTCGTATAAATACTGGGCTATTTTTAAGACTTTCTCACGATAATGTGTCATTTTTTTACCCTTCATTCCACCGATATTTTCATCGCTTTCGCGGAGTGAGAATTCCTTTAATAAAGCCTTTTTCTTGCGTGAGCTTTGTACACGACTCTTAGATAAATCAAAGCCTTCAGATTCCATGAACAAACTGGCTTGATCTTTACTCACACGAATCAAACCGATGTCCAGTCTTTTCAATAAATAGACAAAGGAGCGGAGGTTTGCTTGATGGCTTTTGATGGCTTCCTTTGGTAAAGCTATATACACTTTATCGCACAGTTTTTGGCGATCAACGGCTTGATAGATTAATTTTAAAGATACTTTTGTTTTCAGTTCTACAGCAAGCGTATAATGGTCTTTTACACCAAATACATCGATGTCCTTGACCTCGCCTTTCACTTGATACCCTTTAGATTCGAGCAATTTTTTAACAGGTTCGTACAATTCTTTTTCTTCCATAGTGATCACCTGAATTTATTATAATCCATTTTATTGAGAACAAAGAGGTGATAAATCACCCTTTACAGAATGACTTATGATATATACCTCTTAACGATTTAACTCGTCTTATTTAAAGCGACTACACACCAAATAGGTATGTACGCTTAGGTGTGTTCACACCTTTAGTCCCTATCCATAAGGCATCAGGATTACCTTTTCTTATCATATTTAATGAGGCATTTTGATCTGCGTTGATCAAGATGCCTTTTTGACTTTTATATAGACCTCTTTTAATTCTAACTCCAGAGAAATCACCTTTAACGAATTCATCTTGGTCGAGATATGAAGCTTTTGACGTGTATGCTTCATTGATGACTTTAGTCTCAATACCTAGTTGTTCTGCTAGATAGATGATTCGATCTCTTAGTCTAGCTACTGGTATACTCTTAGTCCACTGATTATAGGTGTCTGATAGTCTTTCATCTTTGAAGGTATCGTTATAACCAATGATGATTTGTTTCACCTTATTCTTAATCGCGTGATTAATGATTAGTTTAGCTGCTTTATAGATCCCATAATCCATTTGATGGTTACGTTTATCCATTAGACGAATCATTTGTTTGGTTAGAATGTTTTGATCGGGTCTAATACTCGCTAGTTTCGCGATTCGTTTATGATAAAACTGATTCATACTCTTTAATCGTTTCCCATCTAATAATAAGTGCTCATTATTCGTGACTGAACAAAAGGCTAGGTTGTTATACCCAAAATCAATCCCCATAGTTTCTGTATGACCTTCGAATGGATTAACAAGTTCATTATCGAGATAGACATAAACCACTTCAATGTACTTTCCATCATAGTAGGACTTGATGGTGATTTCTTTGATTTCTTTGTTTTGGATACATTCTGGTGTTTGGATGTCTAGAGATAAAGCGTCTACTTCATTTAACTCATATGTATGTTTATGAATCTGTTTTGAATCCATTTCAAGTTCTTTCGATACTTTCTTAATGAAGTTACTTCTAGGTAAGGTATAGACTTTATCATCAGGTTTATAGACCATTCGGTCATAAAGTGGATAATAGGTATCTTTCTTTAAATACCTAGGTAGTCTAATGGTTTGTTTAACCTTTGACTTCAAAGATCCAAAGAATCCTTTCATCGCTTCATCGACCTTACGAATGACCATTTGACCTTGAGTCGTACTTAAGTAACGATAATGTTCACTATCTTTCAGTAATTGATAATTTTCGTTATAGGATAAATACCCATTGGTTTTGATAAAATGTTGTCTTACATTATAAAGTGCTTGATTATAGAGACTTCTTGAAG
>DJWH01000076.1:5287-9095 GCA_002441525.1 Acholeplasmataceae bacterium UBA6235
ATAGTCGATAAAATATATATTTTATGGATATATTTAATTATATAGAAAGTCATAGTAGAAGGTGTTTTAAACGGGGTATTCTAGGATATTTTATAAAAGTCACAAATGATTGTTGGAGGATAGAACAATAAAAGACGAACTTTCCTAGCAAATAAAAAGACGCCTTCTTATCGAAAGCGTCTGGGTGTATTCCCAAAAAGGGGTCTGGGAATACTAGGATTCATCTACCCACAAAGACATCATTTGTTCGATATCTTCATGGATCGACATAAATGCATTCACGATGGTGGGATCAAAGTGACTGCCGGCAACATTCGTTAATAAATGGATTGCGGCATCGTGTGAAATGGGTGCTTTGTATACGCGTTTGGAAACCAACGCATCGTATACATCAGCAACCGCCACAATGCGCACTGGTAGTGGGATTTGATGTTTAGATAATCCGTTAGGATAGCCTAAACCATTCCACTTTTCATGGTGACATAAAGCTATTTCTTCTGCCATTGAAAGAAACGATTCGGACGAGGTCTCTACCAACTTTTGAATGGCTTCTTTACCTAAAGTCGTATGGGTTTTCATGATTTCAAATTCTGCTTCTGTCAGTTTTCCTGGTTTTTTTAGGATATAATCCGGAATCGCGATTTTACCTATATCATGAAAAGGTGCGGCTTTTTCAATATGATCAATGAAATCATCATCGATATTGAACAGTCCTTGATTTTTTAGTGCTTCCGCAATCATTTTGGATACCAAGGCGATACGCTTGATGTGCGTTCCCGTTTCTACGTCTCTTAACTCTGTCGCGACACGAACGCCAGTAACGATATTATCTTCGAGATTTTTCAAGCGACATTTGGATGTATCCAATGCACATCTCAGCTCTGAAATCTCATCGATGGTTTGAAGGTGATTTTGAATACGTAAAATCAAACTGTCTTTGAATACTGGTTTTTTAATATAATCTACAGCCCCATACTGAAATGCTTTGATTTCAGTCTGAATGCTGTCGTCTGAGGTTAGTAAAATGACGAGAATTTCAATGCCCTTATCTTTCAATATCCCTAAAAAATCCAATCCGTTCATGGTTGGCATGAATATGTCTAACAACAACAAATCGACTTGATTGGTGTTTTCTATATAAGCCATGGCGTGATTTGGACAGGCAAAAGGATGACATTGATATGTTTCCATGAGAAACGCTGTCAATGTCTTTAAGATGATGGGGTTATCATCTACAATTACTATGTGTTTCATCGAATATTCCTACTTTCATAAGAATGAATTGCATCAATATTCTAACATTAATTGATATCAATTCCTATAAAAGAATGATTACGATTTACTTACATGATTGTGACAAAAGAAAAAGAGATATTCATCATCTTGATAGACGGTGAAAATCTCTTTATAATGCGTTATTTAAGGATACGTCTGACGATTTTATCGGACAGTTTTGATATCGGGTGGTATCGCATTGGTAAGTCCACACGTATCGATCGAATCAAGACTGATTTTTCATGTGTGAATGTATTGAAACTTCGGATACCATGGTAGTTACCCATACCACTATGACCAACCCCACCAAAGCCCAAATAATGATTCGCGAAATGCATCAAGGTATCGTTCACTGTACCACCACCAAAGCTTAAGGCACCAATGACTTTGTCTTGGAACGCTTTGTTGTTGGTGAATAAGTAGAATGCTAAAGGCTTATCTTTGGTTCTTAGGGTATCAATGACATCATCGATGTTTTGATAATCAATCAGAGGCAATATCGGTCCGAAAATTTCTTCTTGCATGACTTTGGAATCGAATGTGATGTTGTCTAAAATCGTTGGTGATATTTTGATGCCATCGGTTTTGCCACCTAAGACAATCTGTTCATTTTGGGTGAGTCCCATCAAGCGCTCTACATGTCTTTGACTGATGATTTTTGGATAATGTGCAGCGGCTAAAGGGTCATCTCCATAAAAGGATTTCACTGCTTTTTGGTAGTACTGGATGAAATCCGCTTTTAATTCCGGTCTAATCAAAACATAATCGGGTGCGATACAGGTTTGCCCCGCATTGATGAGTTTACCAAAGGCGATGCGTTTGGCTGTCATTTCGATATCGGTATCCATATCGATGATGCATGGGCTTTTGCCACCCAATTCTAATGTGATTGGTGTTAGATTTTCAGCTGCTATTTGCATGACCTTTTTACCCACTGGAATGCTACCAGTGAAGAAAATATGGTCCACTTTTTCGTGTAATAATTGTTCTGCCAAGGTTGCACTACCTAAGACCGTTGTCACAAACTGAGGTTCAAATACGCTCTTTAGCATTTCATCGATAACTTTAGCGGTTTGTTCTGAAGATGACGATGGTTTGACAATCGCCGTGTTCCCAGCAGCTAATGCACCCACCAATGGATTGATGGCTAGTTGAAATGGATAATTCCAAGGGGATAAAATCAAAACCGTCCCGAGTGGATCTCGATATAGCATGCTTTTGGCTTTGAATAGTACCAAGGGGGTTTTCACCCTTTTTGGTTTCATCCAATGTTTGAGGTGCTTAATCGCCTCTGTAATCTCACTTAAAACCAAGCCAATCTCTGTTAAAAAAGCTTCTTCCTTGGATTTACCAAGGTCTGCATAGAGTGCTTCATAGATTTTCGGTTCGAAGTTGATAATCGCTTCTTTAAGCGATTTTAATGCCTTAATGCGATGCTCATATGTTGTTGTAACACCTGTATGATAATATGTTTTTTGTTGAGAAACCAACATTGTAAAGTCCATCTTGATCCCGTCCTTTGATGCTATTGTAACATGAAGTATTTTAAATGCATTTGTAGATACTTGAAATCAGTACTAAATATTTTCACCTAACCACTGAAGGAACCAGAAAAACAACTGGACAATCAACCGGATACCAAAGACACTTAGAAAAATGGCGATAAAAGCGATCCGATATGCTTTAAATCCATGTACGCCTTCCGGTTTTACTTGGTCTTCCTTCTCATGAGAAATCGGGTTAAAATAGTCGTCCTCGACAACTGTATTTTTTTCTTTTTTGATACGCTTAGGTTTTGGCTTTTCTTCAGGTATCGTATACGTACTTGATGTTTGATTTTCAAAAGGATCATTTTCAACATCAACAATGGATTCAAAAGGGTCTTTTTCTTCACCCATTAAGCTCTTATTTTCATCATCAATCACTTGTAACACCTCCACGTTTTGATAATTTCATTATACACCTTTTTTCAATCATTAAAAGATTTTTTTTGAATTTTTTTGAATTAAAAAATAAAAAAAGCACAATCACTGTGCTTTATAAATCGGATTCTGTTTCATATGGCCAGGTTTGAATGCCACCCAAATCGTATACCGATGTATAGTTCAATTTAGCCATGTGTTCTAATGCTTGATACGACAAAATGCCTTCGTTACAGTAGAGTACATAAGTTTGATATTTATCCGGGTAATCATTCTGAACATTTTTAATCAATTCTTCGATTGGATAATGGACCGCGTTGGGAATTCTTTTTTGATGAAATTCATAAGCGCTTCGCACGTCGATTAAAACGATGTATTCCCCGTCTTCAACTTTTTGAGCGTAGTCTTTTGGCGATAAATCATTGGCGTATTTGCCTTTAAAATGAACTTGGAAAAAGGACATGTTACTCACCTCAACATGATTATAAAACATCCCGTTCTAGACTGGAAATATAATGCTTATTTTTGATATTTCTATCCTACTATAATATAAGAAGAAAACGGCTTAAAATAGCCGTTTATCATCTATATTACTTTTATGTTTTTAGTCA
>DJWH01000077.1:0-3106 GCA_002441525.1 Acholeplasmataceae bacterium UBA6235
CTAAGCTTAGACAAGGCGAAAAGATTCCTGTGTCTGCTGCGAAAGAATTCGTTCGTACCCGTTTATTTGATTCAAGACGTTACGATTTAGAAGAAGTTGGACGTTATAAATTCAAACAAAAGCTGGATATTACCAATCGCTTAATGACCATCGCACAAGGCATTACTGCGCCGAACCAACCAGCCATTTACAAATATGCACAAGATGTGATTGACCCAGTGACCAAGGCAATCTTGGTTGCGAAAGATCAAATCGTGGATGTGGCTTCCGTTGAACTACTCAGCCAACACAGAGACGCTTTACGTAAAGTTGTGTTATCGAAAGAATCCAGTCTACAAAACGAATCCGAAAATGAAGTTTTCGGTATCAAGACATCCGATTTATTTGAACAATACGCTAAAGACGACATCTTATACATCCCTGCAGATGCGAAGGAAGCCGGTTTATTGGTTCCAGCCAGAACCAAGATTACCCCAGAAATTCGCAACCTGATTTACAAAAACAGAAATAACCTCGTATTCCAAAAGAAAGACGTCAATGGCAACAATGTCGTTGAAAAAGACGCTTCTAAAGCGAAGCTACTTGTCGACCTTTATGGCAAGATCGATGGCATTACACCAATCGAATATGCGAAAGAAATCATTGTTGAACAAAACATCGTGAACCTCTTAACAGGTGAAGTGATTGTGGAAGCTGGCAGTGTATTGACCCCTGAAGTGAGACAAACTTTACTTGTAAATAGAGAAGGTTTGAACTATGCTTCTTTAAGATACCTTCGTACATTCATTGACCATGACATCTTACTTGCGGATGACTCCGTACTCTTCTATGAAGGCACTGAAGTTACCGACGAAGTGTATTTCCAAATCTATGAAAACAAACAAAACCTTAAATCGCTTGAAGACTTAAAATACGCAACCGTTTATGCGAAACAAGACATCGATATCCTCGAAGACTATCGCAGACACGAATCCGTTGAAAGCCAAAGAGACCACAAGCCAATCATGTATTGTGGGTATGAAATTACCGATGAAAACTTACTTGAATTACAAATCAACCGTAACAAGTTGGATGAAAATGTCATCAAGTATTTCTTAGTTGCTGGTAAAAAAGGTGAATTCTACCGTAAGGAATCACAACGTCGTGCTACCTTCGTTGAAGTCATTCAAATCAAAGCAGCGAAAGATGCTAAAGATGATAAAGATGTCATTGAACTCATTGGTCACGACTCTCGTGAAACCAGACTTCACATCACCGTATCTGACATCATCGCTTCGATTTCATATTACTTAAATCTTTATGATGGCGTTGGTAAGATCGATGATATCGACCACTTATCCAACCGTCGTTTAAGATTGATTGGTGAATTGCTCAAGAACCAATTCCGTATTGGTTTAGCGAAACTTGAAAAGAACATCAAAGACAAGATGTCGACTGCGGATGCGAAGGAAGCTTCGTTACAATCCCTAATCAACATCAAACCGTTGACTGCTTCCTTGAAAGAATTCTTCGGTAGTTCCCAATTGTCTCAGTTCATGGATCAAATCAACCCACTCGCTGAATTAACTCAAAAACGTAGAGTATCCGCGCTTGGTACAGGTGGTCTTGCGAGAGACCGTGCCGGCGTTGAAGTTCGTGACGTTCACGAGTCTCACTATGGCCGTATTTGTCCAATTGAAACCCCAGAAGGTCCATCCATTGGTCTGATTTCCTCTTTAGCAAGCTATGCGAAAGTCGACCAATATGGATTCATTCAAACCCCATACTTAAAAGTGGATAAGTCAGACCCTGAACATCCATTTGTCACATCCGAATATGTCTACTTCACTGCTGGTGAAGAAGAACACCACATCATCGCTTCCGCCGACTCTCAAACCGATGAAAATGGCCATTTCAAGACAGAAACTGTCATTGGACGTTTTATGGGCGATACCCGTTCATACCCATCGAAGAAAGTCGATTATATGGACGTCTCACCTAAACAAATCGTTTCGGTTGCGACATCATCCATTCCATTCCTAGAACACGATGACGCCTCCCGTGCCTTGATGGGCGCGAACATGCAACGTCAAGCCGTGCCTCTACTTGTCCCAGATTCTCCAATCGTTGGTACAGGTATTGAATACCGTTCTGCGAAAGACTCCGGTAGTGCGATTGTTGCCCATGTCGATGGTGTTGTTACCTACGCTGACGGTCGTAAGATTGTCATCGCTGTTAAACCAGAAGCTTCGATTAAGACGACCAGAGGTAAACTTGTTTATGACAAGGATACTGAATTCAACTGGGAAGCATACGATCAAATTCGTCAAGCGAAGATGACCGATTTACTCCGTTTTGAAACCTATCCATTAACCCAATTCTTACGCTCTAACCAAGATACTTCCATCCTTCAAAAACCAATCGTTCAAATTGGTGAAAAGATCGATAAAGGCGATGTCATCGCCGATGGTCCATCCATCAATAAAGGTGAATTAGCCCTTGGTAGAAACGTCGTTGTCGCATTCATGACCTGGGAAGGTTATAACTATGAAGACGCCGTCATCATGAGTGAAGATTTGGTTAAAAACGACGTGTACACTTCGATTCACGTCGATGAACATCAAGTCGAATCTCGCGATACCAAGTTAGGTAAAGAAGAGATTACCAGAGAAATTCCAAACGTATCTCCAGATGCACTTAAATTCTTAGATGACCGTGGGGTAGTTATTCCAGGTACTGAAGTCAAAGAAGGCGACATCTTGGTAGGTAAGATTACACCTAAAGGACAAACCGAACCAACCCCAGAAGAAAAACTCCTTCAAGCCATCTTTAACGAGAAGGCAAGAGAAGTCAGAGATACTTCCTTGAAAGTACCTCATGGCGGTGGTGGTATTGTTCATTCCATCCAATACTTCAGCAAGTCCAATGGCGATGAACTTGGGCCAGGCGTCAACGAAGTGATCCGTGTTTATATCGTGAAGAAACGCAAAATCTCCGAAGGGGATAAGATGGCGGGACGTCACGGTAATAAAGGGGTTATCTCGAAGATTCTACCAAGAGAAGATATGCCATACATGGCTGATGGTACACCGGTTGACATCATGTTAAACCCACTTGGGGTACCATC
>DJWH01000077.1:3300-20828 GCA_002441525.1 Acholeplasmataceae bacterium UBA6235
GGACAACGTTTCGGGGAAATGGAAGTTTGGGCGCTCTACGCTTATGGTGCAGCGCATACCCTTAAAGAAATTCTTACCGTTAAGTCAGATGATATCATCGGACGTAACAAAGTATACCGTGCGATTACCGATGGTAAACCAATCCCAGATTCACACATTCCAGAATCCTTCCGCGTATTGACCAGAGAACTCCAATCCTTAGGTCTATATGTTGAGTTGATTGATGCTGAAACGGGCGAAAATGAGGTTAACAAATCATTGGTCGATCAAACCAATCCATTCGAACGTAAAGGGGGATTCTAATTTATGGCAAAAGATAACAAAAAAGTGTCCATTGTAGATTTAAAATTATCTGCAGAAACCACAGAATACCTAACCCTTTCGGGGATCGATACCTTAGAAGATTTCAATACATTTACACTCAAAGAATTGCGTTTACTTTTAAAGACAGATGCGGCTTTTAACGAAGTCGTCCCTGTCTTAAAGAAGTACGTATTACCGAGCGCAGTTGAAAACTTAGCACTTTCTAAAGAACTTGGAAATGCTTTAAATGACCTTGGTATTGTTGAAACGAAAGCCTTATTGGCATTAACCAAAGAAGCCCTTCATGACATCATCAATCACGATGGACTCCTATACGATGAACTTGCAAAACTATTCAACATGTATGGTGTTTTACTACCAGATAAAGAAGATTTGGTACATGACCACCACCACGATGAAGACTTGGTCCAAGACGTCGATGCGGAAGTCAATATCAACACCCCAATCAGTGTTGATGCTTATGTCAAAGCGGCTCAAGCAAAACCTAAAAACAAAGCTTATGGTTCTACCGACTATTCTCACTTAAAGATTCGTCTCGCTTCTCCAGAAGAAATTCGTTCTTGGAGTTATGGTGAAGTCTTAAAACACGAAACCATCAACTACAGAACGTTAAAACCTGAAGAAGGCGGTCTATTCTGCGAACGTATTTTCGGTCCAACCAAAGATTACCAATGCTTATGTGGTAAAAAACGTAACCTTGACAAAGGTCAAATCTGCGACAAGTGCGGCGTTGAAATCACAGAATCTAAAGTCAGAAGAGAACGTATGGGTCACATCGAACTCGAAGCCCCAGTCGTTCACACTTGGTACTTAAAAAACTCCCCTTCAAGATTGGCTTTATTACTCGATATTAAAGCGAAGGACCTTGAAGAAGTTGTTTATTTAGCAAGCTACATCGTTACTGACCCAGGTGATACCCCATTATCGAAGAAACAAATTCTTTCCGAAATGGAATATAACCAATACTACGAACAATATGGCAATAAGTTCAAAGCGATGACTGGTGCAGAAGCCGTTAAAAAGCTTTTACAAGACATCGATTTAGACAAAGAAGTGAAGTCATTAAGACGTAAACTAAAATCCCCATCGAAACAAAAACGTGACCGTGTCATCAAGAGACTCGAAGTCGTTGAAGCCTTCAACAATTCAGACAACAAACCTGAATGGATGGTTTTAGACGTTCTACCTGTCATCCCACCAGACATTCGTCCGATGGTTGCATTAGATGGTGGTCGTTTCGCAACCACCGACTTAAACGACTTATATCGCCGTATCTTAAACCGTAACAACCGTCTCAAACGTCAAAAAGAACAAAATGCACCACGCCTCATCATGAAGAATGAAAAGCGTATGTTACAAGAAGCGGTTGACGCTTTGATTGATAACGCTAAACGTGGTAAGAAAGCCGTTGTTGAAAGAAATAGACACTTGAAATCTTTATCCGATATGCTTCGTGGTAAGCAAGGTCGTTTCCGTCAAAACTTACTTGGTAAGCGCGTTGACTTCTCTGGTCGTTCCGTTATTATCGTCGGACCAGACCTTGAAATGTACCAATGTGGTATCCCAAGAGAAATGGCAATCATTTTATTCAAACCATTCGTTTTAAGAGAACTCACCAAACGTAAAGAAACCATCCAAGCCGCTAAACGTTCCTATGAAGCATTAGATGATGATGCATGGAGCGCATTAGAAGCCGTTGTCGTTGAACATCCAGTGTTGTTAAACCGTGCGCCTACCCTACACAGACTTGGGATTCAAGCATTTGAACCTAAGTTGATTGAAGGTAAAGCAATCCGTCTACACCCACTCGTTACCACAGCGTTCAACGCGGACTTCGACGGTGACCAAATGGCGGTCCACGTCCCACTTTCTCACGAAGCGCAAGCCGAAGCGAGATTGTTGATGTTGGCTTCCAATAACATCTTGAACCCTAAAGATGGTAAACCAGTCGTTACCCCATCCCAAGATATGGTCTTGGGTAACTACTACTTAACCATGTCCAAACGCAATGAACCAAACGAAGGTCATTTCTATACCGGTTACGATGAAGCTTATATGGCTTATAAGAACGGTGAAATCACTTTACATACCTTGATTGTGTTTGATCCAAAAACCTTGCCACATGCGTTTACTGAAGAACAAAGAAATGCGTATTTAGTAACCACTTTAGGTAAGGCAATATTCAACCAAATCTTACCACCAAGCTTCCCATTCCTAAATGAACCGACTTCATCGAATTTAATCGATAAGACACCGGATAAATACTTTGTTAAGAAGGGGTTAAACGTCAGAGAAATCATCAAAGAGATGCCTCTACCTAAACCATTCGATAAGAAATATCTATCCTTGATCATTGCGGAAGTATTCAAACAATTCCAAATCAATGAAACTTCTAAGATGCTAGACCGTTTGAAAGACTTAGGCTTTAAATACTCTACCGTTGCAGGTATTACCGTATCTGCATCCGACATGGTTGTTTATACTAAGAAACAAGACCGTCTAAAACAAGCCGAAGAAAAGATTGCGGAAATTGACGAATACTTTGACGATGGTGTCCTTACCGAATCTGAACGTAAGAAACTCGTTGTCAACGAATGGAAAGTCGCTGGGGAAGATATCCAAGCGGGCGTCATGAGCGAATTCGACACCACCGGTCAATTATTCATCATTTTTGACTCCGGTGCGCGTGGTAATAAATCGCACTTCTCGCAATTACTTGGTATGCGTGGTCTGATGACCAACCCTACCGGGGAAACCATTGAAATTCCAGTTAAAGCGAACTTTAGAGAAGGTCTATCCGTATCCGAATTCTTTATTTCCACCCATGGTGCGCGTAAAGGTTCTACCGATACCGCGTTAAAGACTGCGGAATCGGGTTACTTAACCAGACGTCTCGTTGACGTATCACAAGACGTGATTGTTGACCTAGAAGATTGCCAAACTGAAAAAGGCGTTGTGATGGAAGCCATCCGTGACAATGACGGCAAAGAAACGGTATCCTTATTCGACCGTATCATTGGCCGTTATGCATCGTCACCAGTCATCCATCCAACCACCAAAGAAGTCCTAGTCGACCGTAACCAACTCATTACCAATGAACTTGGCGAAGTCGTTGTTAAAGCAGGCGTTAAGTCTGTTGAAATCCGTAGCGTGCTCACCTGTAATTCTGTCAATGGCGTATGTAAATTATGCTATGGTAGAAACCTCGCAACCAACAAGTCTGTTGAAGTTGGGGAAGCGGTTGGGGTCATCGCTGCACAATCGATTGGTGAACCAGGTACTCAGTTAACCATGCGTACATTCCACACAGGTGGGGTTGCTTCGGCATCCGACATCACCGCCGGTCTTCCACGTATTCAAGAATTGTTCGAAGCACGTAAACCTAAAGGGGTCTCTGTGATTTCTGAAGTTGCTGGTAAAGTCAAGATGATTGAAACGTCTAAGGCAGGCTCTGTGGTAACCGTTGTTTCTGATCAAACTCTCAATGGTGAACCAAAAGAATATAAATACACATTAGATTCGAGTGCACAACTCTTAGTCAAGAAGAACCAAGTCGTCAAGGCTGGGGATCGTCTAAACAAGGGTTCCATCCATCCGAAAGAACTACTACGCGTATCCTCTGCGGAAGCGGTTGAAAAATACATCGTTGAAGAAGCTCAAAAAGTATACCGTGCTCAAGGGGTAGAAATCAGCGATAAGCACTTCGAAATCATTGTGCATCAAATGTTGAGAAAGATTTCCGTCATATTTGAAGGCGACACCGAATTATTACCAGGATCCAAAGTCTCGATTGCAGAATTCAAAGCTGCAAACAAGAAAGCCATCGCAGCTAGACAACGTCCAGCGGTTGGTCAACCAGAACTCTTAGGTATTACCCGTGCGTCCCTACAAAGCGATTCCTTCTTATCAGCAGCATCCTTCCAAGAAACCACACGTATTCTTACTGACGCCGCTATTCACGGTAAGACCGATGAATTACACGGCTTAAAAGAAAACGTCATCATTGGTGGATTGATCCCTGCCGGTACAGGTATCCTCAAAGACAAGTTCTTCCACTACGAAGAACCAGTCATTGACGACGAAGAATTCGATCAAGCATAAAAAACAGTAGATACAGGCGCGCACTCACGTGTGCGCCTTATTATTTACAAATATTTTGATAAAAACGGTTGACATTAAAAACCATAAAAGGTATAATAAAAACGCTGTAAAAAAGAGACTCAGCCCAATTCATTTTGGCCCTTCAATAAGCCAAAATAAATTTTTTGAGAAAAAAAAGAAACACACGGTCATGTGTTAATCTAGAAAGGAGAAAAATATGCCTACAATTGCACAACTCGTTAGAGACGGTAGACAAGACAAGGTAACAAAATCGAAAGCCCCATATCTAGGGATTGGATTAAACACGCTTAAGAAAAAAGAAACTAGTGTTAACTCACCACAAAAACGCGGGGTATGTGTTCGTGTTACTACCATGACACCTAAGAAACCTAACTCGGCGTTACGTAAGTATGCGCGTGTTAGATTATCTAACGGTATTGAAGTCAACGCGTACATTCCAGGTGAAGGACATTCACTACAAGAACACAGCGTCGTCCTTATCCGTGGTGGTCGTGTCAAAGACTTACCAGGGGTTAGATACCATATCGTTCGTGGCACATTAGATACATCTGGTGTTGCTAACCGCAAACAAGCTCGTTCAAAATACGGTGCTAAGCGTCCTAAAGCTGCTCCAGCAGGAAAAGCTGCTACACCAGCAAAGAAAAAATAACATCTAATTTACAATTATTCAGTATATCTGAAAGGAGGATATAAATATGCCAAGAAAAGGACATATCGCTAAACGTGATGTTTTACCTGACCCAATTTACAATTCTAAACTTGTAACACGTATTATCAATACAATCATGCTAGATGGTAAAAAAGGCACGGCTCAAGGAATTTTATACGGTGCTTTTGATCGTATTAAAGCTGAAACCGGTCGTGAACCAATCGAAGTTTTCAATGAAGCATTAAAAAATATCATGCCAGTACTTGAAGTACGTTCAAGACGTATTGGCGGACAAAACTATCAAGTTCCAGTTGAGGTGCGTGCTGAGCGTAAAACAACTTTAGGTTTAAGATGGTTAATCAACTACTCTCGCTTAAGACATGAAAAAACCATGGAAGAAAAATTAGCGAAAGAAATTATGGACGCTGCAAATGGACAAGGCGCAGCTGTCAAGAAACGTGAAGATACCCACAGAATGGCCGAAGCTAACAGAGCTTTCGCACATTACCGTTGGTAGTCAGAAGGAGTTATTAGTATGCCTCGTGAATTTCCTTTAAATAAGACTCGTAATATCGGTATTATGGCCCATATTGACGCGGGTAAAACAACAACAACTGAACGCATTCTGTTCCACACAGGTAAAATCCATAAGATGGGTGAAACACACGATGGTGCATCCCAAATGGACTGGATGGAACAAGAACAAGAACGCGGTATTACGATCACATCAGCAGCAACGACTGCTTATTGGAGAGGTCACCGTATTAACGTTATCGATACCCCAGGACACGTCGACTTCACCGTTGAAGTTCAACGCAGCCTAAGAGTATTGGATGGCGCTGTTACCGTTCTAGATGCACAAGCCGGCGTTGAGCCACAAACAGAAACCGTTTGGAGACAAGCGACAGAATATAAAGTTCCACGTGTTATTTTCGTCAATAAGATGGACAAAACTGGTGCGGATTTCTTCTATTCTATCAATACCATCCACAACCGTTTAGGGGTTAAGGCTTCCCCTATCCAAATTCCAATTGGATCTGAAACTTTCTTTGAAGGCATTATTGACATCGTGTCGATGAAAGCTTACCACTTTGATGGTAACGCAGAAGAAATTTCTACCGAAATCGCTATCCCTGAAAAGCTAGTTGATGTGGTTAAACAAAAGAGAATTGAACTGATTGAAGCTGTCGCAGAATTTGATGAAGACATGATGGTTGCATACCTTGAAGGTGAAGAAATTTCTCCTGAGGTATTAAAAGGTGCAATCCGTAAGGGTACACTTTCCGTTGAATTCTTCCCAGTCATCTGCGGATCTGCTTTCAAAAACAAAGGCGTTAAATTGATGTTAGATGCAGTCGTAGATTATCTACCTGCACCAACCGACATCGCTGACGTCGTTGGTCACGATGAACACGGTCAAGAAATGCACCGTCCAACCGATGACAACCAACCTTTCACAGCGCTTGCTTTTAAAGTTATGACAGACCCATTCGTTGGCCGTCTCACATTCTTTAGAATCTATGCAGGTACTGTACAACAAGGTTCTTACATCTTGAATACCACCAAAGGTAAGAGAGAACGTCTAGGTCGCTTACTACAAATGCATGCGAACCATAGAGAAGAAATCAAAGAGGCTTATGCGGGCGATATCGCTGCAGCTATCGGTCTTAAAGATACAACCACAGGGGATACACTTGCTGGTGAAAAAGATACCATTATCCTTGAATCCATGAAGTTCCCTGAACCAGTTATCAACATCGCTATCGAACCAAAAACTAAGAATGACCAAGACAAGATGTCTAACGCGTTAACTAAACTTGCTGAAGAAGATCCAACTTTCCGTGTATTTACCGATAAAGAAACTGGACAAACCATCATCGCTGGTATGGGTGAATTACACCTTGACATCATCGTTGACCGTATGAAGAGAGAATTTAAGGTAGAAGCAAACGTTGGTGCACCACAAGTTTCTTACCGTGAAACCATCACAGGTACTGCTGACATTGAAGGTAAATTCATCCGTCAATCCGGTGGTAGAGGTCAATATGGTCACGTTTGGATCAAGTTTGAACCAAACCCTGGCAAAGGCTTCGAATTCGTGGATGCAGTTGTGGGTGGTACCGTTCCTAGAGAATATATTGGCGTTGTCCAAAAAGGTCTTGAAGAAGCACTACCAAACGGTATCTTAGCTGGTTACCCAGTTATGGACGTTAAAGCAACTCTATTCGATGGATCCTACCATGATGTCGACTCCTCTGAAATGGCTTATAAGATTGCTGCTGCCATCGCACTTAAAGGTGCTAAAGAAAAATGTGGCGCAACCATTCTTGAACCAATCATGAAAGTCGAAATCGTCGTACCAGATGAATATGTTGGTAACGTCATTGGTGACATTACATCTCGTAGAGGTCGCCTAGAAGCACAAGAATCTAGAGGTAACGCCATTGGTATTAAAGCGAACGTTCCACTATCTGAAATGTTCGGTTACGCTACCGCATTACGTTCTAATTCTCAAGGTCGTGCAACCTTCGTGATGCAATTCGACCATTATGAAAGAGCACCTAAGTCTGTCGCTGAAGAAATCATCAAGAAGCGTAACGCCTAGGTACTTGCAAAAACATATTATTTGATATAAAATAATAGTTGGTACAAATTAAGAAAAACACACACACTATAAGGAGAATAAAAAAATGGCAAAACAAAAATTTGAACGTACTAAACCGCACGTTAACGTTGGAACCATTGGCCACGTTGACCATGGTAAAACAACATTAACAGCAGCTATTTCAACAGTTCTTTCCAAGAAAGGTTTAGCTGAAGTTAGAGACTATGCTTCTATCGACAGTGCACCTGAAGAAAAAGAACGCGGTATTACAATCAATACTGCACACATCGAATATCAAACAGAAAAACGTCACTATGCACACGTTGACTGCCCAGGACATGCTGACTATGTCAAGAACATGATCACTGGTGCCGCTCAAATGGACGGTGGTATCTTAGTTGTTTCTGCAGCAGACGGCCCTATGCCACAAACTCGCGAACACATCTTACTATCTCGTCAAGTGGGCGTGCCTAAACTTGTTGTATTCTTAAACAAATGCGACATGGTTGATGACGAAGAATTAATCGACTTAGTTGAAATGGAAGTACGTGAATTACTTTCTGAATATGACTTCCCAGGCGATGACATTCCATTCATCCGCGGATCCGCTTTAAAAGCACTTGAAGGCGATGCTGCATGGGTTGGCAAAATCGAAGAATTAATGAACGCTGTTGATACTTATATCGACAACCCAGTTCGCGAAATCGACAAACCATTCTTAATGCCAGTAGAAGACGTATTCACCATCACAGGTCGTGGTACTGTTGCTACAGGTAGAGTTGAACGTGGTACAATCAACGTCAACACTGAAGTTGAAATCATCGGTATCCATGACACATTAAAGACTGTCGTTACTGGTGTTGAAATGTTCCGTAAACTATTAGACAGAGCAGAAGCTGGTGACAACATTGGTGCGTTATTACGTGGTATTACCCGTGATAAAATCCAAAGAGGTCAAGTATTAGCTAAACCAGGCTCCGTTAAACCACACTCGAAGTTTGAAGCACAAGTATACGTTCTTTCTAAAGAAGAAGGTGGACGTCATACAGCGTTCTTCTCAAACTATAGACCACAATTCTATTTCCGTACAACTGACATCACTGGTGTCATCACTTTACAAGAAGGTACTGAAATGGTTATGCCAGGGGACAACACAGTCATGATCGTTGAACTTATCCACCCAATCGCTATCGAAGAAGGTACTAAGTTCTCTATCCGTGAAGGTGGACGTACTGTAGGCGCTGGTTCCGTTGTCAAGATTCTTGAATAATTAAAACCAATTTTAAAACCACACACACAATTGTGTGGTTTTTTCTTTTTAAAGAGAAAGACCTTTATCTTATGATAAAATGGTAATAGTCATCATCATTAGATGATAGTTTTAAAGTATATGAGGTTATAGCGATGATTATTGATACACATGCACATTTAAATATCGATGAATTTAAGGATGAAATACCTGAAATACTACAAAGAGCATCCGATAGCGATGTCCAAAAAATCATCGTCATCGGTATGAATGCGAAAGCCAACCAACGTGGAATTGAATTAACCCAATACAGTAACCTTTACGCGACCGTTGGGATTCACCCATCGGATGTCAATGAAGGTCTGGATATCGACGTGTTAAAAGCTCAATTAAAGCACGAAAAAGTGGTTGCGATTGGGGAAATTGGGATAGACTTATATTGGGTTAAAGACAATCTACCACTCCAAATTGAGGTATTTAGAAAACAATTGGATTTAGCCATGGCATTGAACTATCCTGTTGTGATTCACATGCGAGATAGTGCACAAGAGATATATGATGTGGTTAAATCATATCCGGGATTAAAAGGGGTCATGCATTGTTTCAGTGCCGACCTTGATTGGGCCATGAAGTTTATTGATCTAGGATTCTATATTGGTATTGGTGGACCGGTCACTTTTAAGAATAACTTGACGGCTAAAGAAGTTGCGAAAAGCATTCCAATCGAGCGTTTATTGGTAGAGACCGATAGCCCATATCTAGCACCTACACCACATCGCGGGAAACGAAATGAACCCGCTTATACAAAATTAGTTGTGGAAGAAATCGCTCGTTTAAGGGGCGATTCCATCGAGAATATATCGAATCAAACGTCTCAAAATGCGACGCGTTTGTTTCATATTTAGGAGGTAAAATGATGAAAAAATGGATGATATTCAGTTTATTAACATTATTTTTATTAACACTTTCGGGTTGTTATGAAAGAGAAACTACCGTTTATACATTAGAGGATGTTCAGTCACAAATCACAGAGATTTATGATCAAGTAGCACCGATGACGGTAGCGGTTGTATCCTATGATGAGGCGGATTACGCCATTAAAGTTGGACACGGTTCAGGACTCATTTATGACCGTACAGAAGCTGCAGGCGTTTATACTTATTACGTCATTACAAATTACCATGTCGTAGAATCGCAAGCTTACTTACGCATTTATAATGGTATCAACTATTATAACGCTACCCCTTACGCTGTTCATGAACCAGAGGATTTGGCTTTGGTTACCTTCTCTACCCCGGATGATTTACCTTATTATGGTGTTGATCAATTCTCAGGCAACAAAGTGGTTGAACCTGTGGTAGGTTCATTTGTAATCGCGATTGGTACACCACTCGATTTAGATTTCTTTAACACAGCTACCATTGGTATAGTCGGCAGAACTCGAAATACACGCATTGTTCAACATGACGCCGCCATCAATCCAGGCAACAGTGGTGGACCTTTATTCGATTTGGCTGGTAATCTCCTCGGTTTCAACACTTGGAAACGAACCACAACTGTGACATCCGACGGTGAAATTGCAGTAGATGGTATTGGATTTGCGATATCCATGACGGTTGCAAAATCGGTAGTCACAAGCTTAAGAGTGACGCAAACATCGGTTTTTGAATCTGCTAAGATTGGGATTACTGTCATGAATATTAGTGACGCAATCACGGAAAAATTTGGGGGTGTCAGACCCGATTTTATTGAAGAAACCCAAGAAGCAGGCGTTTATGTCGATTCCATCGTTCCGTTAAGACCAGCGGTTGGTAAATTATTCGTTCATGACATCATCACCCATGTGAATGGTGAAGAGCTAGTCAACCTCGAATCGTTGTCTTTGTTATTGTCAGGAATGAAGTTTGGTGATACACTGAATTTGACAGTAAGAAGATATGTCAATAATCAATTCATTACCGTTTCCGTCAGCATCACCGTTTAGGAGGGCTTTATGACATTTAGTAGTCTATTATTTAAAATCGAAACCGGTCAACCATTGAGTGATAAAGCACTCGATAAAATGGCTAAAAAAATGTATTTAGCACCTTCATCAGCGCGCAGCTTTTTGTATACCTTATGGATTTTAGTGGTTCTATTCTTATTGGCTATTGCAGCAGTGGATGGGTTAAAACCATTGCCACCACTGGTGGTGTACGTGCTATCGATTGTGTTGCTTGTTGGATTAGCCTTGTATGCTTTTCTACCTAAATACATTCGAATTCATCAATATTTAAATGCCGTAGATACGTTTTATGAAACCAAATTCAGTGGGTTAGATCAATATGATTTATACTACATTGGTCAACACCGTTCACCTCATGTTAGAACACTAAAATCGAATAAAATTTACTTATTAACCGATGGGCACCATCTATTATTCATCGATGATTATTTCAAGGATACTAAGTATATTCTACCACGTATGTTTGGTGCTGATAAACCTGTAAATTTGCGTGTGATTGACGCTGAAAAAAACGATCAATCCCGTGTATTGATCGATATTTCTGAAGTTGAACATTACCTATGTTCTAAACGAGAAGTACCGTTGAATAAGAAGCCAATCAATCCCAAATACACCCGTATATTCGAAACATTTTTAGATCAAGACCCACACATGGATGAACAATACTTCGTCACCTTAAAACTCTATAATGGCGCGGTTTTCCGTTTAGGATATGATGCATATAAAGCGTTGAAGTTCGCCATTCCACTCAAGGACAAAACACGATGAGCGATGTTCAAAAAGTAGCTCAAATCCTGATGGATTATGAATACAAAATTGCATTCGCTGAATCGATGACAGGTGGTGCGTTGGTGTCAGAACTGGTTAAAGTTCCAGGTGTATCTACTATTTTAGATTATAGTGTGGTTACCTATTCAGAATCGGCCAAAGAACAAATGCTCAATATTCCAAAAATGTTGTTTGATGTTCATGGTGTGGTTTCGAAAGTGATCGCCATTGAAATGGCCAAAAACATCGCTACTATTGCGAAAGCTGATGTAGGTGTAGGCATCACAGGTAATGCCGGACCAACCGCACAAACCAACTCTCAAGTAGGTGAGGTATGGTTCGCATTCTTCTACCAAGGAGAGTCTTATAGTTATCACTTACAACTCAAGAATGAAGGCCGTGATGCCATCATTGAACATGCGAAAAAAGTGGTATTTCAAATGTTATTAAAACTGCTTACAAAATAACAAAAAACGTTTGTCATATAGATTTATCTATGATATAATATCAAAGCATGGTTTTTATCGACCATCCTTGCCTGTAGTTCATCTATAGGCCAATAGACCAGAAGGAGGAAATTAGAATGAAGAAATACGAAGTTATGTACATCATTCGTCCTGACCTTGAAAGCGAACAAATCAAGAGCCTAGTTGCTAACTTAAGCAACATCTTCACAGAAAGAGGTTCCGAAGTTTTAGAGCTTAAAGAGATCGGATTGAAAGAGCTAGCGTATGAAATCGAACACATGAAAAAAGGTTATTATGTGTGGAGTCTAGTGAATGCAACCAATGAAGCAATCGCTGAATTCGATCGTGTCATCCGTATTACAGAAACAGTTATTCGCTATATCGTTGTTAAAGACGGCGAATAATAAGGGAGGCGCAATTCAATGCTTAACCGAGTTGTTTTAGTTGGGCGTATAACCAAAGACCCAGAACAAAAAAGAACACAAAGTAACACACCTGTGGTGTCATTTACATTGGCAGTCAATCGTCAATTTTCCAATGACCAAGGTGAAAAACAAGCAGATTTTATCCAATGCGTTGCATGGTCGAAACAAGCAGAGTTTATGTCTAATTACGTTAGAAAAGGTGCTCTACTTGGCTTAGAAGGCCGTATTCAAACAAGATCGTATGAAACCAATAATGGTGATACACGATATGTCACTGAAGTCGTTTGTGATTCAGTTCAAATCCTTGAAAGTAAGCGCGATGTCGCACCTACACAACCAAGTTACGAACCTGAAGAAGAAGACCCATTCATCAGCAAAGGTAAGAGTCTAGCTACAGAAGAAGATTTACCATTCTAATAGGAGGCTTAGTATGCAACAAAGAGGCGGATTCAAAAGACGTCGTAAAGTGTGCTATTTTACACAAAATAAAGTTGATCATATCGATTTCAAAGATGTTGAACTATTAAAGCGTTTCACTTCCGACAGAGGCAAAATTTTACCTCGTCGTGTGACTGGAACATCAGCTAAATGGCAACGTCCTCTTGCAATCGCGATCAAGCGTGCAAGACATATGGCACTACTTCCATACGTTAAGGAATAATAATACTATAAAGACTTTGTTATCAAAGTCTTTTTTTATTGATAAAATCGCGATTTTTCGATATAATTAAGGAAAGTAGGTGAGGCCATGAGAAGGATTATTGCACTGCTATTATCGATTGCAGGATTGATTACTGCAGGCATCATTGCTTATCAACACGGCGCATTTAACAATATGGATTTCGTGCTCTATTATGCCATCATCATGGCATTTTTTGGCGCAATTGTCATTTCCATTGAGTTCATTTTAAACCACAATCGAAAGCAAAAAATCAAATCATTGAATGCACGTTTAACCGCGTGGTCCAGTTTGTCTTACCATGTGAAACAAATCGGTGATGAAGCATTTAACGAATTACCTATTGGTATATTTTTGTATGATAACGACAATCTAACCGTAAAATGGAGCAATCCATTCGCCAATAAGATTTTCGGATTTGATATTGAAAATGCCTTAGTGGGACAACTCCATGAAGCCTTAGGTACCCTCATTAAAGATCAAGTCGCAGTGACGACATTCGCTGTTGGCGATAAACGTTATGATGCCATCAGCAGTAAAAACAATCAAGCGGTATATTTGTTTGATGTCACTTCACGTGAAGATATCAAGGACAAATACTTAAAACGTTCTACAGCCTTAGGTGTCATCTATCTGGATAATGTCGAAGAAGCCTTATCGGGATTTGATATTTATGAAAAATCCAATATTCGTGGTGAATATTTAGGGATTATCACAGACTGGATTCAAGAGCATAAGGGCTATTTAAAATTGTATTCAGAAGACCGTATGACAATCGCAATGCACTATGAAGAGTTACAAAAAGTCATGGCGAATAAGTTTGAAATTCTAAACCGTATTCGTGAAGTATCCGCGAAACACCGCATCCGAATCTCTGCATCGATCGGGATTGCTAGCTGGGAAGTTTCATTTGAAGAATTGGGTTCACTCGCTCAAAACGCCATTGAATTGGCTGAAAAGCGCGGTGGTGACCAAGCGGTTGTCAACATTCAAAATGAAAAAATCGCCTATTTTGGTGGCAAGTCTAATGCATCTGAAAAGAGTTCTAGAGTCCATGTACGTATTCAATCACAAAACTTTAGAGAACTCATTGAAGCTTCTTCAAACGTCGTTATCATGGGACATAAGTTCGCCGATATCGACGCGTTAGGTGCGATGATTGGAATTTATAAGATGGCTACCGCATCCAAGAAAGATGTGAAGATTGTCTTTGATATCCCCGAAGTAGACAACACAGTGAAGAAAATCATTCCTTATATCAAAGAGGAAGCACAACACTTGTATGCTCAATTGGATGAATCAAAAAACATCCTAAGATTCATGAACAATGATACTTTATTGGTTATTGTCGATACCCAATCACCGAATATCGTGGCTAATCAAGAAGTCTATAAACAAGCTAAAAAGATTGCATGCATTGACCACCATCGACATGGAGAAAACACATTTGAATCCATCTTTATGTATGTTGAACCATACGCATCCTCTTCTGTAGAATTGGTTGCGGAAATGATGGAATTCTACCAAAAAGACATCGACTTATTGCCGATTGAAGCAACCATCATGTATGGTGGTATCATCGTCGATACGAACGAATTCTCCTACCGCACTGGTACAAGAACCTTTGGCGCGGCTGCTTATTTAAAAGAACATGAAGCATCCTCTGTTAGGGTGAAAGAGTGGTTGAGATTAGACTTAGACCGTACCTTACTCATCAACGAACTGTTAAACAGTGTTCAAGTCATTACCAAGGCGTTCGCTGTAGTTGTGGATGAATCTAATGTCGTACGTGACCGTGTATTGCTCGCACAAACCTCACAAAAAATCCTTGAAATTGAAGGCATCAAAGCCGGATTTACCATTGCGAGAGTCGATGATGAATCGATTGGTATTTCAGCTCGCAGTTATGATGAAATCAATGTCCAAATCATCATGGAAGAATTGGGCGGTGGTGGCCATTTGAACAGCGCTGCCACACAAATTAAAAATCAAACGATTCCAGAAGTATTTGAATCGTTGAAGACGTTACTCTTAAGAGAACACGACGAGGGAGATGAAAGAATGAAAGTCATATTAACTGAAGACGTTAAAGGTAGAGGTAAGAAAGACGACATCATCGATGTTGCAAATGGGTATGGTACCTTCTTACTATCTTCAAACAAAGCCATCCTTGCTTCTGATGACAACATCAAAGCGATTGAAAAGGAAAAACAATTACTTAAGGAACGCGAAGCTCAACACCTCGCCCTCATGAATAAGTTGAAACAAGAAATCGAATCCAAATCTGTCAATATCTTTATCAATATTGGCAACGACGGAAAATTGTTTGGTAGTGTCACTACGAAACAAATTGTGGAGTCGTTTGAAGAACAAACCGGCATCCGCTTAGACAAGAAAAAAGTGGAATTGACCTCTGAGATCAACTCAGTAGGTATCTATACTGCAACCGTATCTTTACACAAGGATGTTAAAGCACAATTTGAAATCAACGTATTAGAGAAATAAGGTGAATCCATGAGCCGTATCATGCCATTTAGCCTTGAAGCTGAACAATCGGTTTTAGGGGCGGTATTCCTTAATCCAGCCGTGATGGTTGGTTTAATGGACAAATTGAATGACGAAGATTTTTATGATCGCAGAAATCAAAAAATCTTTTTTGCCTTAAGAAATCTCTATAACCGTGGCGATAAATTGGACTATACCACCGTATCAACCGAACTCGCTCAAATGGGGGCGATGAAAGAGGTTGGTGTGGGTTACTTATCGGAAATTACCGATTTGGTGCCTACCACAGCAAACTTAGATGCTTATGTCGATATCGTTAAAGATTACGCACTTAAACGCGCTGTCATCGATGCTGCGACCAAAATCATGGACGATGGCTTCAACGACCAAATTAAGGCTACAGAGTTCATTGATGACGCTGAGAAGAAGATATTCGAACTCGTTAGACGTCGTAAAGCCAGTGAATTCATCCGCATTGATCAAGTGGCACATGAAGTTAAGGAAAAAGCTGAAAGCAGACGAAACAAAGGCGCTCTCACAGGATTATCCACAGGCTTCTCCATTTTCGACCAAATCACCTCAGGGCTTCAACCAGAAGAATTGATCATCCTCGCGGCTCGCCCTTCCATGGGTAAATCTGCGTTCGCGATGAATATCGCATTGAACGTAGCCAAACACAACGCCAATGGTGGTGCATCGGTCGCTGTATTCTCCCTAGAAATGAGCAATGAACAACTCGTTGGTCGTATGTTAGCCAGTGAGTCACGCGTTGAAAATAGAAGAATCAAAACCGGTGAATTGACACCAAAAGAGTGGCAATTCGTGGATACTGCGGTGGAATCTTTAGGTAGACTCAATGTGTATTTCGATGATTCATCCGCCATCTCTGTTCAAGACATCCGTTCAAAATGCCGTAAACTTCGTCAAGAAGGAAAATTGGACTTTGTCGTCATCGACTACTTACAGTTGATCAAGGGTGATGAAGGTAAAAACGGTTCTTCCAATGTCAACAGACAAGAAGAAGTAGCGAAAATTTCTCGTCAATTAAAAACCATGGCCAGAGAATTACATATCCCAGTCATGGCCTTATCTCAGTTATCTCGTGGTGTTGAAAAACGTGACGATAAACGTCCCGTCTTAGCGGACTTAAGAGAATCTGGATCGATTGAACAAGATGCCGATATCGTCTTATTCTTATACCGTGATGAATACTATTCTCATGGTCAAGTGGATAACGGCGAAACTGAACTACAGTTTGCGAAAAACCGTCAAGGTTCCGTTGGCAATGTCTTGCTATACAAATTTGAAAAAGAATATTCAAGGTTCTTACAAATCACACAACGTGATGATGAACCACGAAACGAACAAAGAGGTGGATAAATCACCCTTTACAGAATGATTCTCCTCTTAACGATTTAACTCGTCTTATTTAAAGCGACTACACACCAAATAGGTATGTACGCTTAGGTGTGTTCACACCCTTATTCCCTATCCATAAGGCATTGGGATTACCTTTTCTAATCATATTTAATGAGGCATTTTGGTCCGCGTTGATCAAAGTGCCTTTTTGACTCTTATATAAACCTCTTTTGATTCTTACTCCAGAGAAATCACCTTTAACGAATTCATCTTGGTCGAGATATGAAGCTTTTGAAGTGTATGCTTCATTGATGACTTTAGTCTCAATACCTATTTGTTCTGCTAGATAGATGATTCGATCTCTTAATCTA
>DJWH01000078.1 GCA_002441525.1 Acholeplasmataceae bacterium UBA6235
CCTATAACGAAAACTATCAACTACTCAAAGACAGTGAACATTATCGTTACTTAAGTACCACTCAAGGTCAAATGGTCATTCGTAAGGTTGATGAAGCGATGAAAGCTTTCTTTGGATCATTGAAGTCAAAAGTCAAACAAACCATTAGACTACCTAGATACTTAAAGAAAGATACCCATTATCCCATCTATGACCGAATGGTCTATAAACCAAATCATGAAGTCTATACCTTACCTAGAAGTAACTTCATCAAGAAAGTATCGAAAGAACTTGAAAAGGATTCAAAACATATTCATAAACATACCTTTGAGTTAAATGAAGTAAACGCGTTATCTCTAGACATCCAAACACCAGAATGTATCCAAAACAAACCAATCAAAGAAATCACCATCAAATCTTATTATGATGGCCAGTACATCGAAGTGGTTTATGTCTATATAGATGAAACCCTTAAAATAGAAACCAAAGATTATACAGAAACGATGGGTATTGATTTTGGGTATAACAACTTAGCGTTTTGTTCAACTACTAACAATGAGCATTTATTGATTGATGGGAAACGATTAAAGAGTATGAACCAGTTTTATCATAAGCGAATCGCGAAACTAGCGAGTATTAGACCCAATCAAAAGGTCTTAACCAAACAGATGATTAAACTGATGGATAAACGTAACCATCAAATGGATTATGGAATCTATATGGCAGCTAAACTCATTGTTGAGTTCGCCGTTAAACAACAAGTCAAAGAGATTATCATAGGTTATAATGACAACTTTAAAGATGAAAGACTATCAGATACCTATAATCAGTGGACCAAGAGTATACCAATCGCGAGACTTAGAGATCGAATCATCTATTTAGCAGNNTAGCAGAACAAATAGGTATTGAGACTAAAGTCATCAATGAAGCTTATACATCCAAAGCGTCTTATTTAGATCAAGATGATTTCGTAAAAGGTGATTTCTCTGGAGTTAGAATTAAAAGAGGTTTATATAAGAGTCAAAAAGGCACTTTAATTAATGCTGACCAAAATGCCTCATTAAATATGATAAGAAAAGGTAATCCCGATGCCTTATGGATAGGGGATAAGGGAGTGAACACTCCTAAGCGTACATACCTATTTGGTGTGTAGTCGCTTTAAATAAGACGAGTTAAATCGTTAAGATATATATATCATAAATCATACTGTAAAGGGTGATTTATTCACCTCTTTGTTCTTTAACTGAGCGCAACGTCTAAGATCATCATAATCAAAAAACCAAGGACAAATCCGAATGTTGCGAAATGTTCCCCTTTTTCATCGACGATATTTTTGGATTCGGGGATGAGTTCTTCAATGACAACGTAAATCATCGCACCAGCTGCGAATGTCAATGCATAAGGTAATATTTGACTAACTACGTTGACTAGAATCGCACCGATGACCGCTGAAATGGGTTCTACTAAAGCAGATGCTTGTCCATAAAAGAATGACTTACGACGTGAGTTACCTTCTTGTCTTAATGGAATCGATACGGCAGCCCCTTCAGGGAAGTTTTGAATCCCAATACCGGTAGCAACCGCAATCGCTGCAAACAGTGCAATCTCAGGGTTGGTAGCTAAACCAACAGCCCCAAATGCCACACCGACAGCCAAACCTTCAGGAATGTTATGCAATGTGATGGAGAATACCAACAAGATATTACGTGATAACTTCGTGTGAATCCCTTCTTGAAGCGATTCTTTACCAAAGTGAATATGCGGTAAAATTTTATCGAAAGCGAATAAAAATCCGGTCCCCATCAATATACCGATGGTCGCGACCAGCCAAGGAATGGTGCCTTGTTCTGTTGCCATATCGATGGCGGGTAAAATCAAACTCCACATCGATGCTGCTATCATGACACCCGCTGCGAAGCCAAGCATCATATTATATACATTTTTTTGAATACCATTGAAAAAGAATACAAGCGCAGCCCCAAGTGCGGTCAAACCCCAGGTCATTAAACCCCCGAGTAACGCAAGCTGCCAATTGTCTAAACTGAGTAGATAATCAACCATATGAACACCTTCATTTTCCATGCATCATTATAGCACTAATACATCAAAATAACGCCATGATTTGTGATTACTTTGAAAGAAAATGCTTACTTTATTTGGCTATAAAAACATCGCCATATAAATTGGATATGTAATCACATTTTTAGTAGATGAAACGTTGTTTAAAGATAACTTAATGGCTTGATTCAAACCGAAGTTTTCGAACATACTTTCAATCATTTTTGACTTGGTATTGTCTGCTTCTTTGACTTCTAATACCGTATTTTTATCATTGAACTTGATCAAGAAGTCTGCTTCTAAAGTTGTATTTCGATCAAAGTAATAGAGCTTTTTACCATTTTTCATCAAAATATCTGCGACCACAGCTTCTAATAACGCGCCATGGTACGATTTTAATTTGCCAGTATGGATGGCGATTTGTGCATCCCCACCATAAGAGGAGGTGAGTAACCCAATGTCTTTGTAATAGACTTTAAACACATCATATTTCGCTTGTTGGGCATATGGCATTTTCGGGGTATTCAAATTAAAACAAATATCGACCATATCAGCGTAATAAAGCCATAATAGATTTTTTTCATATTTGCGTGCAGCGGTTTTAGCTTCAACCAACCCATATTGGAATTTCTTATTTTCTTTATCTAATTGGAATGGAACTGATAAGAAGCATTTTACAGATTTCGTGTAATCTGGTTTGGATAAGTATCGTTTCATATCCTTCGTATACATTTGAATGATTTTCGCATGTTTCTTTGTTATCAAACTAAAGTTATGGGTATTTAGGAATGAATTCACCACTTCTGGCATTCCACCGACAGTCATATATTCATAAAATATATTCAACATCAATTCATGAAGAGCATCTGGTACAGGTAATTTGTTTGTAAAATAGTGCTTAATGTCATGGATGATGGTAGACGATACACCACTCGCCCATAAATACTCTTCAAAATCCAAACTGTTCATATCCATGATTTCTTCATGGGCCAACGCTGTTGTTGGAAAAACCTCAGGGTTGATGCCAAAATAGGAAGTTGCCATAATGACGTCAAACTTTTGATTGTTGACAAAGTTTTTAACGGCCACACGGACATTTGGACATAAATGGATTTCGTCGAAGAAAAACAAGGTCTGACCAGACACAATCTTTTCGACTTGTAAGAATAGACTCACTTTCTTGATTAAGTTGGTCACATCTAGGTTTTCATTAAAGACGTTAATCAGTTCAGGATTTTTTTCAAAATCGATTTTGACTACATACTTATAATATTCTTTCGCAAAACGATCAATCGATGTGCTTTTACCCACGCCACGAGGCCCTTTTATCAGTAATGCCTGACGGTTTGGATTGTCATGCCACTCAATCAAAGATTGGGTTATTTTTCTTTTTAACATAGTATCACCAAAATCATTATAGTTAAACAAATGTTTTTTAGCAAGTGTATCCACATATTTTATCAACGTTTTTTTTGAAATTTTGCATATTTTATTATTTAATCCATAAAGAAAAAACCTTCCGAAGAAGGTCTTTGTAAGGAGAAAAACTTATTTATAGGCAAGAATGGCTTTGAGCTCTTCTTTGACTAGCGGTAATACTTGTTTCGCATCGGCGATGATTGATATGTCTGCTACATCAAAGATGAGCGCATTTGGATCTGTATTCACGGCGATGATGAGTTCAGATTTATCCATCCCACTGATGTGTTGAATCGCACCACTAATACCCGATGCAAAATAGACTTTAGGATGCACTGTGGTACCAGTTTGTCCGACCAAACGGTCTTTTTGTTCGATATTCGCATCTACAACCGCACGGGATGCAGCGACTTCGCCACCAATTAAATTCGCGATGTCTTTAAGGACAGGGAACATATTTGATACCCCACGTCCTCCCGCAACAATGACTTGTGCTTTGTTGAGTTCTACTTTTTTGTGGGTGAGTTTTTCACTGTGTAAAACTTTGACTTTAGTTGTACTTTCACAAACAAACGGTACTTCTTTTAAAGTAGACGTTCTAGACTTATCTTCTTCAATTTTAAAAATAGAAGGTCGGATGGTCGCCATTTGTGGGATGGTATTTTCACAAATGATGGTTGCGAACAAGTTGCCACCTAAGGCTGGTCTGGTCGCGAGTAACAAGAGTTTTTCACCTTGTTCAAACTCTAATAGCGTCGCGTCAGCGGTAAGTCCTGTATTCAGTCTGGCTGAAACACGTGGGGCTAAATCTCTACCTTGTAGAGTTGAACCAATCAAAAATACATCTGGACGTTCATGTTTCATTAAGTTCTCAATGGCTTTTGCATAATAATGGGTGTCATATTGACTTAATTTTGAGTCGAGTGTACATATGATTTCATCGGCACCACAGAAGGTCATGGCGTCTTTGTCTTTATTGGTCAAGTGTTCTCCAAAATAGACAGCACTGATTTGGGTGTCTTGAGTGAGTTTTCTTCTGCATTCAGACAACAATTCTAAACCAATGGGTTGTAACTTCCCATGGTTTTGTTCCATAAATACCCATACATTATTCATGGTTTTTAACCTCCATATAAGGGTATAACAATTTCGTAATCCATTTAGCAGCATCTTCAGGATTCATTGAAACCTTTTCTGATTTTGCTTGAACTTGTTTGACATAGGTCTTTTTGACTTTGGTTGGTGATCCCTTTAACCCTATATGATTGGGATCTATATTCAAATCATTAAACGTCACCAAATTGACTTTTTTATCGGTATTGTGATAAATGTCCCACGCATTCATATGTCTTGGTTTATTCATATCGGCAAGGGTAGTGACCAATACAGGTAGTTCAACAGCTAAGGTTAAAATTTCACTGTCAGTTCTTTTCTTAACCACCATTTCACCTTGTTCTACGGAAACAATTTCGGATAGGTAAGTGACTTGTGGGATGTTTAAAAATTCTGCAACCTGAGGACCAACTTGAGCGGTATCACCATCGATGGCTTGATAACCAGCGATGATTAAATCGTAAGTCAAAGTTTTAAGGAAACTTGATAATATGGTTGAAGTAGCCCAGGTATCTGATCCCGCAAACGCACGGTCAGATAATAGATAACAGTGGTCAACCCCTCTGGCATAGAGTTCAATCAGCATGGATTCTGCTTGCATCGGCCCCATGGTGACGACACTAACGGTTCCACCATAGCGAGCCTTCAATTTAAGCGCTTCTTCAACCCCTGCTAAGTCATTCGGATTTACGATGCTTTGAACCCCAGCACGAATCAAGGTGTTGGTTTCTTTATCAATCTTAATTTCCGTGGTGTCTGGCACTTGTTTAACTAGTACAATGATATTCATATTAACGAAGCACCTTTCCGGCAATGACCATACGTTGAACTTCACTGGTGCCTTCATAAATTTCAGTGATTTTCGCATCTCTTAAATAGCGTTCAATTTCGAAATCTCGGATGTATCCATACCCACCCATGAGTTGAATGGCTTGGTCTGCCACTTCAAAAGCAACTCTAGATGCACATAATTTAGCCATCGCAGCTTTATCAGAATAAGATTCACCTTGTTCCTTGGCTGTGGTTGCTAAATAAAGTAAGGCTTTCGCAGCTTCAATGCTGGTTTTCATATCTGCAATCTTGAATTGGGTGTGTTGAAATGAGGCGATGGGTTTATCGAATTGTTTACGGGTTTTAACGTAATCAACGGCACGTTCGAATGCGCCTTCTGCGATACCAACGGCTTGTGCAGCAATCCCAATTCGACCACCATCTAAAGTGGACATCGCAATTTTAAAGCCTTCACCTGGTTTACCCAAGAGGTTTGATTTTGGTACTTTGACTTTATCAAAGATTAACTCACAAGTCGAAGATCCGCGAATCCCCATTTTTCGTTCTTTCGGTCCGACACTAAACCCTTCGGTATCTTTTTCTAAGATGAACGCACTGATACCTTTGAGTCCAAGTTCCGGATTGGTCATGGCGAAAATGATGTAGATATCGGCATAGCCTGCATTGGTTATAAAGATCTTCGATCCTGTGATTTCATAATAATCGCCCTTATCGATGGCTTTGGTCTGTTGTTTGGATGCGTCTGTACCTGCGCTAGGTTCAGTCAATCCAAAAGCACCTAACCATTCACCGCGATTGAGCTTTGGTAAATACTGTTGTTTTTGAGCTTCTGTGCCAAAAGCGTTGATTGGTGAAGCACATAAGGACGTATGGGCGGATAAAATAACCCCTGTGGTTGCACAATATTTGGATAGAATTCTAACCGCATCTACATAGCCTGTGTAGCTCGCGCCAACACCACCATATTGGGGGTCATAAGGTAACCCTAAAATGCCCAATTCCGCCATTTTTTGAACGGTTTCAATCGGAAAACGTTCTTCTTCATCGATGGATTTTGCTAAAGGTTTGACTTCCTTTTGAGCAAATTCCTCTAACATTTTTAATAAGAGTTCGTGTTTCATCGTCTTGGCATCACTAACGCATGTCCAACGACGACGGGTTCGTTGTTTTGATTATACGCCACCGTCTTGAATAACACGCGATTTTTCTCCTCATTGATTTCTTCTGCTTCGACCGTTGCTTTGATATGATCATTCAAATACACGGGTTTTACAAACTTTGAATCTTGTTGTAGATAAATGGTACCTACCCCTGGCAATTGTGTGCCTAAAACCGTTGAAAATAATGCATTGATGAGACCGCCATGGGCAATTCGATGATGGAAAATCGAATTTGCTGCAAAGTCTTCATCTAAATGGACAGGGTTAAAATCCCCCGATACCAATGCGAAGTGTTTCACGTCTTCTTCGGTGATGGTCTTCTCGAAAAAAGCGATATCCCCAACCTTGATGTCTTTAATTGTCTTGCTTGTCATAATATTCCTTTCTGTATAATATACTATGAATAAACGTTCATCTTATCTTTATAATAGACCCATTATTCATAGATGTCAATAGGGTAAAAAAGATAAGGCTTGTTTTTTTCAAAGAAATCGTTTACACTAAATATAGGTGATGAATATGGAAAAAATGAACTATCGCTTACCAAAAAGAAAAGATGGTCAAAAAACATTTAATAAAATAATCAATAGTGGTAAAAAGCTATTCTCCAAACAAGGCTATCAAGCAACCTCCATAAATGAGATCATTGATAAGGCTAAAATTGCAACTGGAACTTTTTACATTTATTTTGATGACAAGCTAGCGCTGTATGTATATCTCTTACATCAGTACCGCGCAAAGATTGGTGAAGCCATCAATGATGCGATCAAAGATGCCACCACACGTTATGAAAAAGAACGCCTTGGCATCAAAGCGTTCCTTAAGTTTGCGTGGCAAGAACCCCTCTCCTATCGAATCATTTGGGAGTCGATGTTTGTCGATAAAGATATTTTTAAAGAATACTATCAAAACTTCTCACATGCTTACATTGAAAAGCTGACTGGATCGGTTCAAAGTGGTGAAGTGGATGCTGCGATTGACTTAGAAACCTTATCGTACATTTTGATGGGGATTTCAAACTTCGTAGGACTACAAGTATTGTTTAGAGAAACCCTCACAGATATGGATTTGGATCGCATTGTCGACCAAGTCATGTATGTGTTAAAAAACGGGATGTTCACCAAGTAAAACACAAAGCCTCTATCATCGTGATAGAGGCTTTTATTCATTCTATATGAAATGTGATGGTAAATGTAGATCCGATGTTCGGCTCACTCTCGACTTGAATGATGCCTTTATAATAAGAAACCACATGTTTGACAATGGCCAAACCCAAACCTGTACCATTTTGATAAAGGTTTCTTGATTTATTCACTTGATAGAAGCGTTCGAAGATGCGTTGTTGATACTCTTTAGGAATACCAATCCCACTATCTTTGATGGAAAAGACAATGGATTCATCTGCTTGAACCAGATTTAAATGGATTGTTCCACCAAATTTATTGTATTTAATCGCGTTCTCAATCAGGTTTTTAAAGAGCGATTTAAAATCTGTCTCAATCCCTTTAAACATCACATTGTATGTTTCAAGGGTGACTTGGATTTGTTTTTCTTGGATGAGTGGGTTTAAGTCTTCCAATACCCCATCTAAGGTTTTCTTTAAGTTGAATGAGACTTGGTCCATCTGTGGTCGATTCTCAAGTCTAGAAAGTTCTAACATATCTTTGAGTAAGTTATCCATAATCACCACTTGGTGGATGATTTCTTGTGATAGCTTTTTCTTTTCTTCTGGGGTTGCCATCTCATATAAAATGAGTTCAGCAGACCCTTTGATCGCTGTGAGTGGTGTACGCAATTCATGGGACGCATTCGCGAAAAAGTCACGCTTGTTGTTTTCCAAACGAATGCGGTCAGTGTCATCAATTAAAGTGACCAAAACACCTTGTTTGCCTTTGGCTTTTAACAATAACTTATTATACACGCTGTTCACAGATACCAAAATGAATCTCTCATGGTATGGCACTCTAAATGATAAGGTGATTTCTTCTTCAGTCGCGAGTTTAATCGCCTCATAAATTTCTTTGTTTCGGATAGAAAGAATCAAATCGTGTTCTTTGATGTTGAACCACTTTTGTGCTAGTTCATTATAAAAGACAATCGATTGGTCAGAACCGATGAGGAGGATGCCTTGGTCCATGTGTTTGACCAATATCGATAAGAGTTCTTCTTTTTCGTTGAGGTTTTGAATGTTTCTGACAATCGATTCATTGACCCCATTGATTTCTCTTAATAACTCATTGATTTCATCGTATTGTGTCGCTGGCATCACCCATTGGTATTGACCTTCATTGATGCTTTTGACTGAAATAGCAATATCATGGATGGGTTTCATAAACGTATCCGATATCTTTTTATAGCTGGCGACCGACAACCCAAGAATACCCAATGATATGAGCATTAAAATCACAATGGTTTGCGTGTTTAAAGCAATATTCTCATCCATAACAATCGCGACACGTACATAATTACCATTGGCGGCACGATTCGCGATATACATCAAATTCAGATTTAACGTTTCAGAATACCGGGTATAGGCTCGACCTAAATTTTGAATTTCAGGGTAATTTTTTTGATTGCCAGAGGTCGATAGTCTCATCGAGTCCGCAATCGTAATCCCTTCTGAATTGATGATTGAAATGCGCTTGTTGGAGTTTTGAAACTGAATCACAAATGCTTCATCCGTGATTGTTTTATAATTGTATGCAACCAGGGTATCATCTAAGACAATATCGAGCATATAGGCCGATTGTCTTCGATTCACATAGTTGGTCAATGTGAAGGAAATGGCCAAATACAATACAATCAAAAATAGAGTCATCAAAAGATGATATAGGACGAATGTTCTTTTCATAGCTTCACCAATCGGTAACCCACTGCTCTTACAGTCATGATTTCAATATTGGCTTGTTGGTCTGATAACTTTTTTCTCAAGGATTTGACATGCATATCAATGGTTCTCGATTCTAAAACCAAATCAGAACCCCAAACCACTTGAAATATACGGTCTCTATGTAATACTTCATCCGGGTGTTCCATGAGCAGTTTCAATAGTTCGAACTCTTTGTATGTCAATGTAATTAAGGTTTGATTCACATGCACTTCTCTGGTTTGTACATCCATTTGAATGTTGCCTGCTTCAAGACGCATTTTAACCTTGGTTCTTCTGAGTTTGTTTTGAATTCGGGATAACAACTCCAAAACACCAAAGGGTTTGGTCAAATAATCATCCGCACCTAAATCAAGTCCAGAGACTTTATCGAGTTCACTCGATAAAGCCGATAGAATGATGACCGGGATGTCTTCGGTCATTGGATGGGATCTCAATCGTTTCAAATGGTCGAGTCCATGTTCATTGGGTAACATCAAATCGAGCAAAATCAAATCTGGTAGTTCTTTCGCAACTGCATCGAAAAAATCGCGTCCGTTTTGAAACCAAATATAGTCATATTTCGCATTACTGAGGGTTTTTTCAATGACATAAGCAATCGAATGATCGTCCTCGATAAAATAAATTTTCGGCATATACCCTCCTTAAAATAGGGGTGTGTTTTTGTGCGAACCTGTCACCAAGAAAATGACCCATTCTGCAATATTGACGGCGTGGTCTGCCACACGTTCTAAGTATTTTGCAATGAGGATGATGGAGATGACGTAAGGGGTGTCATCGACATCGTCTTTGATCCATTGTGCTGAAAGCTGAATCATCTCGCGATATTCACGGTCAACGATATCGTCTTGCGCGATGATCAGTTTTGCAAGAACAGCATCCTCACTGACCACCGCTTCAATCGCGGATTGCACCATGTGTTCGGCGTGTTTGGCCATCGATAAAACCAAGGATAGGTCTCTCACGAATTGGTGTCCTTCTAGATGTAAGGATATTTCCGAAATATCCGAAGCGTGGTCGCCAATACGTTCGATGTCGGTTAGGATTTTTAAAATGGTGGTTACCAATCTCAAATCTTGGGCGATGGGTTGTTCTTTCCAGATGATTCTTAAAGCTTGTTTAGATATTTCTTCTTCCATCATATCGATTTGGTCATCGGCTTTGATGATGTTGTTAGCAAGCACCAAATCGTTGGTTTCGAAACTTTTTAATCCGTTTCTGACATTGAGTAATGCTTGGTCAGCCATTTCGATGACGGATTTTTTAAGTTGATTTAAGGCGGTTTGATACGTATTACGATTCATAATTAGTCACCTTTACTTTCATTATACCATTATCCAAAACGCCCGGTGATGTAATCTTCGGTGCGTTGATCTCTAGGGTGTGAGAATAGACGTTCTGTTTCTTCATATTCCACCATTTCGCCCAATAAGAAAAAGGCGGTGTAGTCTGAAATTCGTGCCGCTTGTTGCATATTGTGGGTCACGATGACAATGGTGTAATGTTGTTTGAGTTGTAGGATTAAATCTTCTATCTTGGAGGTTGCGATGGGGTCCAAAGCCGATGTGGGTTCATCCATCAATATGACTTCTGGCTTCATGGCTAACGCTCTTGCGATACACAAGCGTTGTTGTTGACCACCCGATAATGCTAAAGCAGAATCTCTCAAACGGTCTTTGACTTCTTCCCACAAAGCGGCTTGTTCAAGTGATGTTTTGACAATGTCATCCAAAGCTGCTTTGGATTTGATGCCTTGACATCTAGGTCCATAAGCGATGTTGTCATAAATGCTCATCGGGAATGGGTTGGGTTTTTGGAAAACCATGCCCACTTTGATTCTTAAGCCAATCACATCGGTTTGTTTGTCATAGATTTGTTGGTTGTTGTACATGATTTCGCCTTGGACTGTACAATTTTCAATGAGATCATTCATCCGATTCAAGGTTCTTAGGAATGTCGATTTTCCACAACCAGAAGGTCCAATCAAGGCTGTGACTTTTTTATCATATATAGGCAGTTCGATTTGTTTTAATGCTTGTTTTTGACCATAATAGAGGTCTAATGATTTGACATCAAATACTTTATTCATGGGTAACACCATACTTTCTTAATAAACGTTTAGAGATGAGTTTAATCGATAAATTCATCGATAATACAATCACCAAAATGATGATGGCGATGGTGGTGGATAGTTCAATGTTGGCTGGTTCATCGGTCATCATCGCCCAAATATGGACGGATAATGACGTCGATTTATCAAAAATGGATACGTCATCTTTGATCGCGGTACCGACCGCGAACACCAATGCAGCACTTTCACCAATGATTCTACCAATCGCCAGCAAAGTGGCGGTTAGAATCCCTGAAAAGGCACTCGGTAGCACAATTTTAAACGTGGTCTGGGTTTTATTTCCCCCTAAAGCTAAGGAAGCTTGTCGATAATCATCGGGTACCACTTTCAACGATTCTTCTGTGGTTCTAATGATGACAGGCATTAAAATGACAGCCAATGTCATTGCGCCAGAAATGAGGTTAGCCCCTGTGGCTTTGGTGAGGGAGATGGTAATTGGAACAAACAAGGCTAGCCCCATCAAACCATAAATAATGGAGGGGACACCAGTCAAGGTTTCAATCAGATTTCTTAAAGCTTTGGTGAATCTATTTTTAGGCGCATATTCATTTAAGTAAAGTGCAGCCCCAACACCAATCGGTAACGCAATCAACAGCGTTAAACCAATCAAATAGAGGGTTGTTAGGATGGAACCACGAATCCCGCCACCTGAAGTTGAATACTCTAATTCACGGAAGGTTGTTTTCGTATCCAACACTTGTATCATGTTTTGAGCCCCTTGAATTGATAAAGCCGAGGGACCATCTTCAAAAGCGATACGAATGATTTCATAATCGATCCCTAAACTCAAATCTTGAGTAGCGACCCCTTTATTCCGTAAATCTTTGAATGGGGATTCTGGATGAACATAGGTTACCAATACAATGGTATGACCCATCAAATTCTCATCGTCTGTGAGCGCAATCCCCCATTTTGAAGAATAAAAGGTATTGTCATTAAAATCTTTATCGATGGTAAAGTCACCAGGCCCAGTGAAGTCCTTTAAATCTGCAATATAACTGGTCGATTCAAAATTATGGGTAATGAGATCCATGTTGAGTAACTTAAATCCATTGAGAAACACAAATAACAAGATGGAGATGAGGACAAACAGTGAAATGAAGGATGCGAAATACGTGATGGACTGAAGGATGAGGTCTTTCTTTTTACGACTATTTAACATCGACATTGCCCACCTTTCGTTTGATATAGTTTAAGGTGAAGTTGGTGATGAGTATCACAATCATCAGCACAATCCCTACAGAGAAGCGAATATCGTAGTCGAGTCCTGTGGTTTCTTTCATCCCCTCTAACATCATCGTGGTGAGTGTCGATGTCGTATCGAGGATATTAAAATTAATCCCACTACGTCTACCACCAGCTACCAACGAAACAGCTGTGGCTTCACCCAATACACGTCCAATCCCTAAGATGGCTGAGGTGAAGATACCACTTTTCGCTGACGTTAAGACCACTTTAAAATGGGTTTGGGTTTTAGATGCGCCAAGCGCTAGTGAGCCATGTTCGATCGATTTATCTACGCTCCGAATGGCCACTTCACTGATCGAAGCGATGGTTGGAATGGTCATGATAGCCAACACCAATACGGATGATAAAATGGAGTTTCCGCCTTTGGATTGAAAACCGATGAGGGTTGATAAATCATAAACGATTTTCAAAATAATCCCTGCCCCAAACAACCCGTAAATAATCGAGGGGATGGAAGCGAGCATTTCTACAACCGTTCTTAACGTTTCGGCTAATTTTTTTGGAGCAATTTTCGCAATGAATAGTGCTGTAAGTACCCCAACTGGAAAGGATATGAGTAAGGATAAAAACGCGATGAATAAGGTAGAGATGATTAAAAAGCCAATCGCGTATAAGTTTGAATTAAACGATTCACCAATCAACCAAGTCGTACCGGTCAAAAAGTCAGCCAAATTGACTCGACCTAATCCCCCATTGTTCGTGATAAAAGGGGTCACCCCTTTGACCATGATGACGCCTGCGATGATGAAGATGAATGAAGATGATAGTATTGCAAAACCCATCAACAGGTACTTAATGGTGTTATCTAGCCATTGGTTGTGTCTTTTTTGGGTTTTTATTAACTGTATTTTGGATTGCATCAGATACTCCTTTTTTATACAAGAAAAGACCCCATAGGGTCTAATTCAGGCTTATTCAGAAACGACGTCTGACCACTTCGAATATGTACCGTCGTAAATCGCTTTAAGTTGTGCTGCGGTGATATTGGTGATTGGATTACTCTTGTGAACAATCGCTACAATCGCATCCCATGCCAATTGACCCATGGCAGATTCAGCAACCCCTACTTTTTCAGTATCTTTGAAATATCTAGAGGCAAATCCAACGTGTTTGGATACAGGATCGCTTAAACCAATGGTTTGTGTACGCTTGTATGCATCCCCTGAACCGGTATGATCGTGTTCTGCAACGAAGTTACCAGCTTTCGCACTGAAAGCTTGAGTCAATGCTTGTGCAACTTTTTGAATGGAATCAGATCCACCAAAACGGACTGTAACATTCGCGTTATTTCTCGCTGTGATTGGGTGTTGTGCTTTGATAGAATCCCATGTAACTGTGGTATCTAACGCAATCGCACCATTGTTATTGATGATGTCGGCAGCATCCGAAGTGCCTAGGAACGCAACGAAGGCATTGACCAATTGTTCGATTTCTGTCGATTCATAATCGCCAGCGTCTCTGGTCATCCACATGAACGGACGTTTTAAGCCATAGGTGTTATTGAGGACATTCGCTACGGTTGGTGCAACCCCTTCGTAGCTTAAACCTTTAATGGTATTGTTTAAAGACGATAAGGATACATAACCAATCCCATATTCATCGGTACCCATGGAAGTCATGATACCTGTGTTATCTTTAATGACGAATCCTTCTACCAATACATCGTCTGATGTTGCTGCTGCAGCGAATCCGATACCATCCATAAACCCTGCACGTGTACCAGAGGTGGTGTCACGGGTATAAACGGTGATGTTTTTCGAGTCATCGAACGATGATCCTGAGGTACAAGCGGCTAAACTGAATGATAATGCTAAAGCCAATACTGCTAATATTTTTCTCATATATTCTCCTTTTTGATTTGTTCATCCTGATTTTACATAAAAAAAGAATGTGAATATATCACACTCTTGTAAGTAGTTTGTAAAGAAATTGTAAAGTGGCTTTAGTTTTTAGACTTTAACCACTGAATCATATCTTGAATGACCAGCGTTTGGTCAATATCGAGTAAAACATCGTGGTAACTCTCTGGGTAAATGATGATGTCTTTGATTTTAGCACCTGCTTTATCAAATAATGCGTGTGCGTTATGTAAAGGCACAATTCGATCACTCCCACCATGAATCACAAGTAGGTCTGGTTGATAATCGTTTAAGCGTTTGTGAATATATTTATTCGCTTTATAGATGGTTTCATACAACATCTTAAAAGTGACAAACTTCAACAAATGTTCATCTTGGATTTCTGCTTCTGTTTTCACATGACGGCTCTTTGGGTCTGCCCAGTTCAAATGTAGTTTTTTGTTTGGCAGTAAGAATCCTAACCACTTCACCATAGAGATGATATGGTAATGGTAACCTATCGATATCACACCACGAATATTTGGATGTGATACTGCATATAAATGACTGATGAGTGCGCCTAGAGAATGTCCCATTAAAAAGACTTTTCTTTGTTTTCCTTCTTTAGCAATCATCTCATCGATATCATCAATCAAACCATGATAATCCTTCAATTGACCAGGTTGACCATTTTGGCCATGCCCACGCACATCATACAAGATGACTGCAAATCCAGCCTCATTCAATGCCTTAGCGAGTGGTTCATATAGCAACCCATATTCCCCAATACCATGGGTAAAGATGACCAAAGGGGCTTTTTCTACCTTATATAAATGATAAGGGACCATGATTATTCGTCGAGTAAATCGATGACTTTAGATGCGAGTTGATCGTAAGCTAGACCCGCAGGTTCTGCACTTTGGAAAATATAGCCATCGACTGGTTGTCCAATGGGTACTTGTGTGAGTAGATCGACACCTAATTGTTTCGCTACCTTATCGCCACCACCTTGACCAAAGATGTATTCACGCTTTTTGTTACATGAGTTTAAGAAATAGCTCATATTTTCAACCACACCAATGACGGAGTGACCGATTTGTTGTGCCCCTAAACCTGCTTTAACAGCGACGTGTGCCGCGTTCACATGTGGGGTAGTAACTATCAACATTTTCGTGTGTTGTGCAAATTTTTGAATATCAAGCGCGACATCCCCAGTGCCTGGTGGTAAGTCAATCAAGACATAATCGGTATCTGGACGCCAAGCAACCCCACCGAAATAATGGGATAACATCTTGCCTAACATCGGCCCGCGCCACATGATGGGTTTGTCCGCAGGCATAAAGAACTCAGTAGAGATGACTTCGATGCCTTCGCTTTGTAAAGGAATCATCATATCATCGTCTGTCCCTGATAGTGGTTTGATGTCCACTTTTAGAATTTGTGGGATGGATGCACCATAAATATCTGCATCGATGATGCCTACTTTTTTACCCAAACGGGATAATGCGGCCGCTAAATTCGCGGTAACTGTGGATTTACCCACGCCACCTTTACCAGATGCGATACCCAAATAAATGATTTTCTTCTCGCCTTCATTGACGACTTCATTTTGTTCAAAGGTCACTTTAATGCCAGGAAAGCCCAGTTCTACTTTGACCAATTTGATCAAATTGATTTTAAATTTTTGTTCTTCTGGGGTACCCGGTTTTGAAAAATACAATTCCACATCGACAACCCCTGTAGGTCCGACGGTGAGCTTCTTAATACCATTGACGTCTTTCAACGGTTTTTCATACCCTGGGTCAACCAGTTCTTCTATACGTTTTTTAAGTTCTTCATACGTAGCCATAATTAACACCTCGACAATGATTATAACACAGCCAACCCTTCAATAAGAGAAAAATGCAAAAAAACCACCCATAAGGGTGGCCTTTCTTTACATCGCTTTACTGCGTTTGAACATCTTTTTGATTCTTTGGAAAAATGGCGATTGGTCATAACTTAAGATCGATGCTTTATAAACCGGTGCGAGTAAGTAATACATACCTATCGTTGATCCGATTAAAATCAAGAAAGAAATGACTACATCGATGACCGATAGCACACCACTCATATATAAAGTAGGCACGACAATCGGTGAGAATAATGGGATATACGCCAGTACCTTCAGGAACACAGAGTCGCCTAAGTAAATGGAGAAAATCGCTGCGTAGAACCCAATCAACATGGTAAACATGAATGGGGACTGGAAGGATTGGAAGTCTTCCATCGATGTCGACATCGATGCGAGGGTTGCCATAAAAATCATGAAGAATAGTCCGCCAACAATCATGAAAATCAAGGTGATGGCAAGTGCCAATGGTAAGGCATTGAAGACACTCGCGATGATCGATGAGTCGGTTTCTGTTAACATTCCAATCAATTCGCTGATAGACATTTGTCCATTGGTTGCACCAAGGACTTGCGTGGATACGAATCCAGCGATTAAACCGTATAAGAATATCAACAAAGCTTGAACAATCAAGAATACAAATGACGATAATATTTTGGTCATAAAGTGGGTTTGAGGTGGTACGGTGGACATCACAAACTCAATGGCTTTGGTCGATTTTTCTTCGATGATATCAACACCTACAAATTGCACACTCATGATGAGCATGATGAAGATCGGTATCGCAACAAACACACTGATGGCGGATAGAATTAAGTCTCTGGTGGTTGTATCATCGACTTGTGTATGAACTTCATAAACCAATGGTTGATTGAAGTCTTCGATTAAGTCGAGTTCTGCTTGCGTTTTATCCACAGCCCACACTTGAACTTTGAGTACCGATAAGGATTGTAATAGGATGGTTTCGTTTAATGTATCGAGTTCATCTTTATAAATATCAACGACTAAAATATCATCGACTGTGGTTAAATGAACGATGGCTTTGGATGGTCCAAAGTCTAGGTTTTCTGGGTCTACAGAATCCTTGGTTTCAAATGAGATGTTTGCACCTGGAATCATATTGAGTAAAGCTTGTGCACTCTGATCGAGAATAGCGATGCTGTCTAAACCTTTTTCAGTATCATCGACCACATAAACAATTTCTTTTGAGGTTTCACCATCATCAAAAAAGGCGATGATGTTCGGAATATTCATTAGGGCGAGTAACGCGATGAATATCACGATGTTGGCGATATAAAACGCTTTGGTTCCGATACGGCGTTTGATGCCATATTTGAGTAAATATTTAAACTTGCTCATAGGTTTCACCTACTTTTTCAATAAATATTTCAGACAGTGTGGCTTGTTCTACATCGAACTTACGCACATGTTGACAGGTTTTAACGTAATTAAACACTGCTTCAGATACCGTTTCATCGGCGATTTTAACAATCCACTCATTCGGTTGAATGATGACATCCAATACCCCTTCAATCGCTCTGATTTTAGACTCCTCAACATCCCCAATCAAACGAATGTTGTGACGTTTAAAGTCTTTCTTAATATCACTGATTTTACCTTGTAATACTGGGATACCTTTTTCTAATACAATCAATTGTTCACAAAATGATTCCACGTGGTCAATTTGATGGGTCGAGAAAATAATCATCGTCCCTTGTTGTTGGAAATCACGAATGACCTCAACAAACTTATTGGTATTGATCGGGTCTAAGCCTGAAAATGGTTCATCTAAAACCAACAGTTTAGGGTTGTTGATGATGGCGGTAATGAATTGGATTTTTTGTTGATTCCCTTTGGATAATTCTTTGATTTTCTTATCGAGATAAGATTCGATATTGAATCGTTTAAGCCAATAATCCAAACGTTCTAATATCGTGTTTCGATCCATCCCTTTTAATGCTCCATAGTGCAGAACCAATTCTTTAACCGATAATTTGACCAATAAAGAACGTTCTTCAATCATATAACCGATGTGGTCAACATCGTCATATCCAATCTTTTTCCCGTGGAATCGAATGGTACCCTCGGTTGGTTCTAATAACCCTAGGATCATTTTAAAGGTCGTGGTTTTCCCTGCACCATTGGTTCCAAGCAAGCCAAATATTTCGCCTGGTTGAATGGTAAAAGATAAATCATTGACCGCTGTTAGTGATCCGTAATTCTTTTTAACATGATTAACTTCTAACACTGTATCACTCCTTAAATCATCGATGAAGACAACTGTATGCATGGCTAAAGACGACGCCATTCAAGGAAATATTGGTACCAAAAAGGTATCCAATTTGACCTTGAAACATCGCCTTTATGTCGATAATGTTGTCTTATACATCTCATGACAACCTTATTATACACCCTTTAAATGAATTTTCAATATACTTCTTTGAATTTTTTTGAATTTTTTGTTATTGTACACATCTAAAAGAAAAGACCTCACGATGGAGGTCTTTTACAGGACAATATCAATTAGCGTTTTGAATCGTTATAGGCTTTGAACCAAGCGATGAATTCTGCCATTGGTAGGAAGACTTGTTCTTCTTTACCATACATGCGATAAGTGACCCCTTGTTGTTCTTTTTCTTTATCCCCAATAACCAATTGAAGTGGAATCTTCTTGGTTTGAGCTTCTCTGATCTTATAACCCAATTTTTCGTTTCTTAAATCCACATCTACTCTGAAGCCATGGGCTTGAAGTTGTTTTTGTACTTCAAGGGCGTAGTCTTGATGGAAGTTTAAATTAACCGGTAGAATCTTGGCTTGAACTGGGGATAGCCACAATGGGAATGCCCCTTTATATTCTTCGATTAAGAAGGCAACAAAGCGTTCCATGGTGGATACAATACCTCTGTGAATAACCACAGGGACTTGGTCGTTTTTACCATCTTCACCCACATAAGTGAGTTCGAAACGTCTTGGTAATAAGAAGTCAATTTGAATGGTCGATAAGGTTTCATCGTTACCGAGTGCAGTCTTGACTTGAACGTCTAGTTTAGGCCCGTAGAATGCGGCTTCACCAATCGCTTCAAAATATGGCATACCGAGTTCGTCCATCACTTCTTTGAGTTCTTGTTGGGCATGTTCCCACATTTGATCGTCATCAAAGTATTTTTCTTTATTTTCAGGATCACGGTAGCTTAAGCGGAATTTATAATCGTTGATGTTGAAATCTTTATAGACATTGAGCAATAAATCCACAGTGCGTTTGAATTCATCTTTGATTTGATCAGGTCTCACAAAAATGTGTGCGTCGTTTAAGGTCATTTCACGGACACGTTGTAATCCCGATAACGCCCCTGATTTTTCATATCTGTGCATCATCCCAAGTTCTGCAATTCGGATTGGCAATTCTTTATAAGAATGGACTTCATTTTTGAAAATAATCATATGGTGTGGACAGTTCATCGGTCTTAAAACCAATAGTTCGCCATCGCCCATGTCCATTGGTGGGAACATCGAATCTTGGTAATGTGCCCAGTGACCACTGGTTTTGTACAATTCCACATTCGCCATGATTGGGGTATAGACATGTTCATAACCTAAACTGATTTCTTTATCGGTGATGTATCTTTCGATGATACGACGGATGGTTGCGCCATTTTTAAGCCAAAAGCCTAAGCCTGAACCAACTTCTTTAGAGATGAGGAATAAATCCAACTCTTTACCAATCTTACGATGGTCGCGTTGTTTTCTTTCTTCTAACATGTGTAAATGAGCATCTAACGCTTCCTTGGTAAAGAAAGCAACCCCATACACACGGGACAACATCTTATTGTCGCTGTTGCCTCTCCAATAAGCACCAGCCAGGTTCAACAACTTGAAGTGTTTGATTTCTTTGGTATTGGATACGTGTCCACCACGGCATAAATCAATGAAGTCACCTTGTTGATACACAGAAATCTTTTGGTCTTTTAACCCTTCAATCAATTCTAGTTTATAAGGGTCATTTTTGAAAATGACTTTCGCTTCTTCATAGGATACTTCTCTGCCTTGAATAGCGAAACCTTGTTTCGCGAGTTCAGCCATCTTCTTTTCAATGTCTGGTAACATCTCATCGGTGAATTTGACATCCCCTAAATCGATGTCATAGTAGAACCCTTCTTCGATCGAAGGTCCCACACCGAAGCAAGCTTGTGGGTAAATACTTCTCACAGCTTGTGCAAGTAAATGGGCGGTTGAATGGTTCAATACGGCAAACGATTCTGCATCTGAAGCGGTGAGTAATTTGAAAGAACCGTCTTCAAACATCGGTTTTTCAAGTTCGATTGCAACCCCGTTATATAGCGCTGCAACGGCTTTTTTTGCCAGTGACATGGAAATCGACTGAGCAACTTGTAATGGGTTGACGCCAACAGCTACTTCGAGTTGTTTGCCATCAGGTAAGTGTAGTTTCATATGATTATCCTCCTTAGAATAAAAAAAGTCCCTAACAATAGTTAAGGACGAATCATCGTGGTACCACCTTAGTTCTAGAATACTCTAGCACTCAAAACCTTAACGCGGTCATACGGCATCTGCTTTCGCAGGCAGCTCATAGGGAGTAATTTTTATGGTTGTAGCTTGCACCGTCCTACATCGCTTAAAGTATAAAAATCATGGCCTATTCTTCGCTTTTCATATAAATTATAGCACTTTAAAACCGGCTGTCAAGTTAAATCGCGTCGTAACTCTTTTCCGATAATTTGATTTCTTTGGTTAGTTCTCTGATACGCATCATGATGCGCATCGCCTTGACTTCATCGACCCCGTCTTTGGCTTCTGCGAAGACGCGGTGTAAATCCGTCATCTTATAATTAGATGAAATCAGCACGGGTAATCCAACCGTCAAACGGTACTGCAAAATCGGTCCAAAGATTTCATCTCTAAACCAAGCTGTCATGTATTCGCCGCCCACATCATCTAAAATGAGGACACCACACGACTTCAGTTGTTTGACCTTTATTTCCAGAGAATTGTCAGAAAATGCATTTTTGATGTTTCTAACCAAATCTGGAAAATAGGCAAACACCACTGAAATGTTTTTTTCAATCAAAGCGTTCGCGATGGCAGATAATAAATAGGTTTTACCTGTACGGTATTTCCCATGAAAATACATCCCGCGAACAAAGGTGTTTGGTTGACAAGATTCAATGAATTTTTTCGATACTTCTAGCGCTTCACGTCGTTCATCGTTAAAGAGTTGAAAATCGGCGAGTTTCGCGTTGATCAAATAATCGTTGTGATATGAGGTATCGAGTTTCTTCTGTTTGCCTTGTTCGATTTCATTTTTCAAATAGGCTTCAGAGACACGGTATTCAATCGTTACGAACGGTTCAGTAATCAATACAGGCTCAAACTTTTGGGTTGGGTCTTTTGGGTTATATGCTTTTTTTAAATCGATATATTGTACCACCGTGATCACATCGCTATCAGAGACCTGTAAATCTTTGGTTTCAGGGAAGGATGCGATTTCTTGTCTTAACAAATCTAATGAACCCATCTTAATCCCCACTTTCTAGCAATGCTTTGAATTCATCCATCCACTCAGGGACAGGCGCCACACGTTTTTCTTTGGTGTAATACGTTTTCTTCTCGGTTTTTGGTTCTGGGTCTTTCATGATATATTCATACGCTTCTGGTTCGGTTGTGATGCCTTTTTGTAAAAGCGTATTGAGTACTTTTTCAAGGTAATTCAAATTTGGTAAATCGGTCTTAATCCTTAAGCAGATGATGATGACCGCGTTAATGACACCGACGTCGACTGCATTGCGTTCCACAAATTGACGGATGGTTTGTAAGGCGAAAGCACTATTGGTCATTTTTGGTGCGTAATGACTGATCAAATCTTGAGGATTGAAATCCGATAGTTTTGGACGTTCACTATCCCCTTTTAAGTCAATTTCAATGCGCTCTTTACCATTGTGTTTTTCATGGTATTTTTGAGCAAACAAATTGATTCTTTCATAAAAAATCGTGCTGTGGTCTTCATCATAGGCTTCAACCAAGACTTGTTTCATGTCTTCTAAAGTGAATCCATACACATACATGATGGATGCGATTTGAGATTGAATTTTCTTCGTAAAAATACGTTTCTTTTGTAGTCTTACAGGCAAAATTTCAAAGAGTTGATCGAGTTTGAAGTCTTGATTGATGACCACGCCTGACCCATTTTTACGCCCGATGATGTGCATCGAACTAGAGACGGAATCGAGCGATTTGACTTGATAAACTTGGTCAAACGATTTGGTGATGTTCTCATACCCGACACGATTGATTTCAGGGATTGAAAACCGTTCAAATAGCCATTCGAAGTTTTGTTCACCAATTTCACTTTTTAGAAAACTACCTAAAATGCCATCTAAAAAGAATTGTTTTGGTGTGAGCGGCATCGATAAACGATACATGAATATCGCATCTTTTTGATAGGTAGATAGTAAGCCAACCGCTTCTAATTTACCCAAGGATTCTGAAAAACACTTTTCTTTAAGGTTTAATGCATCCATTAAAAAAGTTTTTGGATAGACTTCCGATTGGTAGGTTTTCGTATTGACCAACGCGGATAAAAAGAGATACAACCCATGGCTTTCTGTGCCAATGAGGGGTTGATATAGTAGCGCTAAAGTAGCGGCGTCATCGAGTGATAAGGTACCACTGCCGATGACCCAAAACGATTCATTTTTCATGTGACACCTTTCCTAACATTAGTTAAACTTCTTTTCGTTCAATAATTTTTGAAGTCTGGCATATATTTCTGCAATCACGGCTTTACGACGACCAAAATCAAACATAACATCGGCATTCAGTACGAAGTCGATGGCGGTTTGACGGCGTTGTAAAGAGACGACTTTGACGTCTAATGTTTCACTTTTTCGTTCAAAAATGAATTCACCATACGTATCATCTTGGTGTTTGAGTGCATACCCAAATCCCTTCAAAATGGTCAGTACGGCTTGTTGACATTCCTTGTAGTCATTTTGATACCAGCGGGTTTGTAAGCGGGCATCTTTGTTTGAATCTGTGGTGCGATAAATTGGCATGGGGGTCCTCCTATATAAATACTTTATCGATGAGTTCGTTGACACGATCGATGGTTTTTTGAATGGTTCCAGAATTGTCGATGACAATGTCTGCTTGATTGACTTTATCTTTCAGTGGTAGTTGAGCAGATATGCGTTGATTGGCTTCATCTATGGATAATTGATTTCTAGCCATCAAACGCGCTTTTTGGGTTTCTTCATTGACATACACAACCAATACCCAATCACAAATGGATTGTCCTCCCGTTTCATATAGCAGCGGTATATCCACCACAACCCAAGGTTCATTCAAATGCGATTGAAGACGTTCTTGGATGGATGCATACACCTTTGGATGTAGGATTTGTTCCAAATCGTGTTTGGCGATGGGATCTGTAAAGATGAGATCTGCCAATGGTTTTCGTTGTAAGATACCCCCATCAAAAACGGATGGGAAGCGATTTTTAATCTCTTCTAAAACGGTGTCTTTTGTGAAGAGTTCATGCACGATTGCATCGGCGTCAATGACCGTGAAACCCCGTTGTTTAAATTGTTGACTGACTAGGGATTTGCCAGATGCAATCCCACCTGTGATGCCGAGTACTTTCACAACAATCACCTCTTTTGACACGTTTTACAATAAAAGCTCGATCGGCCGTTGATGACCTCTCTTAAAATCGTCGTTCCACACGTATAACAAGCTTCGCCTTCACGTTGATGGACCATCAACTGTAGTTGGAAACGACCCGAAACCCCAAGTTCAGACACATAGGTTCGAATGGTGGTCCCACCGGCTGAAATCGCGTGGTTTAGAATTCGAATGCCTTCTTGGACGATTTGATTGGCTTCGCTTTTTTTAATTTGATCCGTCATTCTCAGTGGATGGATTTTGCAGACGAACAAGATTTCATCGGCGTAGATGTTTCCGATGCCTGCGATGATACTTTGATCTAACAATGCGGTTTTAATCGCTTTATGTTTATGTTTTAAAGTTTTATAAAATGCGTTTGGATCGATATCAAAGGGTTCTTTAGCCAATTGATTGAGGGGTGGAACGGTTAGATAATGGTCCAAATCTCGGATTTCAAACGTACCGAACTTTCTGGTATCGTGGTATCGCAAGGATAAGCCATCGGATAATTGAAATACGATGTGTTCATGTTTTAAAACCGGTTCATTGGGCTCTTTAAAAAAGTAACGACCTTCCATCCTCAAATGACTGATGAGGACACAGGAATCTAGTATGAATACAATGTACTTACCGTATCTTTTTAAATCATGGATGGTTTGTCCAATCAGTATTTGACGTTTATCCTCATCCATCATCTTTTCGTAATAGACATCAATATCATGGATTTTAAGGCCTTGTATACGTCTTTTCAATACCGTTTTGACGGTTTCGACTTCAGGTAGTTCAGGCATACTATTTCAACTCATACCAGTTTTTACCGGTATCACAAGAGGATTCCAATTGCACCTTGAGTTTAACAGCTTTAGACATGATGTCAGGCACCACTTTTTGCATCTCAGCAAGTTCAGCCTCAGGCACTTCAAGGACAAGTTCATCGTGGACTTGAAGTAAGATTCTAGACTTCTTCTTATTTTTATCGATATAGGCATGCAAATCGATCATCGCTTTTTTGATGATGTCGGCTGCTGACCCTTGAATGGGTGCGTTCATCGAGGTACGTTTACCGAACTCTCTGACTGCGTAGATTGGACTTTCAAGTTCACCGATATAACGTCTACGTTTCATCATCGTCGTTACATAGCCTTGTTTGATGGCATTTTCAACGGTGGTTTCCATATAGGTCTTGATTTCAGGGTAAATGCTTAAGTATTTATCGATAAACGCTTGGGCTTCTCTCGGGGTGGTGTGGATATCTTCAGATAAACTCCACGCCCCAATGCCGTAAATGATCCCGAAGTTGACGGCTTTCGCTTTACGACGTTCTTCTGAGGTGACGGTTTCTGTACCAAAGACCTCTTTCGCGGTTCTGGTATGGATATCTTCATGGTTATTAAACGCTTCAATCAATCCTTTGACATTGGCCATATCGGCGAGTACACGCAATTCAATCTGAGAATAATCGGCTGAAACAAAGTAATGATTCGGTTTGGAAGGGACAAATAACTTGCGGATTTGACGGCCTTCTTCGGTACGAATCGGAATATTTTGTAGGTTAGGTTCTAATGAAGATAAACGGCCAGTCGCGGTTAACGCCTGGGCGAATATCGTATGGACTTTACCATCTGGGAAAATGCTTTGTTCGATGCCTTCGATGTAGGTTGAATATAATTTGGTCAATTGACGGTATTCCAAAATCATTGGAATCACCGGGTGTTTATCGATCAAGGTATTCAATACATCGACATTGGTAGATAAATTCTTAGTTTTGGTTTTCTTTGATGGATCTAATCCCAAATCCACGAATAAAATTTCAGCCAATTGCTTAGGTGAACCAATATTAAAAGTCTTTCCGACCGATGCATAGATGTTTTGTTCTAAAGCATCAATACGGGATTTCAACGCTGTTTTTTGTTGGTTGAGTTCATTTTTATCGACTGCAATCCCACTGTACTCCATATCGGATAGTACGGTAGATAGCGGCATTTCAATGGTTTCAAATAATTCTAATAAATCGAGTTCCTTGAGTTTTTCTAAGAGTATTGGTTGTAAAACCGTGATGGCTTTCGCCTTTTTCGCGACATGAGCAGCATACACCTCTAGGGCAGGCAAGCCTTTTTTCGCACCTTTGCCATAGATGAGTTCATCGTATTCAATGTCTTCATACTCAAAAGCCATGCAAATGACTTTAAAATCTTCTTTCGCAATCTTTTGATGGATGAGGTAGCTCGATAACAATAAATCAAAGGTAACGCCCTTAAGGTCATAGCCCAACCACTTGAGAGCGGTTCTAAAGGCTTTTTGATCGTAGGTTAATTTGGGTGTGGATGGGTCGGTTAAATACAATTGGAAATCAATCGATGCTAGACCCACCTCTTTTGGAACAAAGTAATGGGTTTGTCCATCGGATAATCCAAATCCAATGATATCGGAGGTATGGTAATTAAAATCAGCCAACTCGATATGAACCGCCATATTCGGTTTTAAAAAATCAAACTCATCGTGGTCTTGAATGATTTTATAATCAAAATTGGATGGTTTTTGAACCGGTTTATTGAGGCGTTTGATGAATACATGTAAATCCATCTCGTTATAAAACGATACCAACGCGTCATAATCGATTTCTTTTCTTGCGATATCATCGAGTGAAAACTCAAGCGGCACAGCCAAATCGATGGTTGCGAGCATTTTAGAGAGGATGGCTTTATTTTCATTTTCACAAATACGTTCGCCTAGTTTACCTGAAATCTCTGCTTTTTTGGCAAGCACTTCTTCTAGTGTGCCATAGGTTTGTAAAAGCTTGACTGCGGTTTTTTCACCGATCCCAGGGATTCCTGGAATGTTGTCAGATGGGTCACCCATCAATGCTTTTAAGTCGATCATTTGGGTATGGTTAATGCCATATTTTTCAAGGAATGACGCTGGGGTTAAGTCTTCAATGTCCGTAACACCTTTTTTCAATAAGTGGATGGTGACATTGTCAGAGATGAGTTGTAAAAGGTCACGGTCAGATGAATAGACTGATACTTCAAACCCACGGTTACACGCTTCTTTTGAAAGCGTACCGATGATATCATCGGCTTCATAACCCACCAAGCTATAATCCGCGATGTTCAAATGCTTTAAATAACTGTGGATGAGTGGGATTTGTTGAGCCATTTCTGCTGGCATCGGTGGTCGTCCCGCTTTATAGTCATCAAACGCTTCATGACGTTTGGTTTTTTCTTTGGTATCAAAGGCTACGAGCACATGGGTGTAGTCTTGTTGGAGGATTTTATCCACCATGTTGACAAAGCCAAAAAGGGCATTGGTATATACCCCTTGTTTATTTTTCATTAAATCGCCACCGGCATAAGCGGTAGCGTAGTAAGCTCTAAAGAAGAGAGAGTTACCATCAATCAGGATTAATTTCTGCATGATTAGTCTCCTTTATATGTATTTTAACATATACATTTGGAATAATTTTCCACCAGTTTTGTGGGTAAATCGGTTGAGTTTAGAAAAAAAGCCAAGTTAGTTAAAATCTAAATTGGCCTTTATTTTTACCTTTGCCTTTTTTCATCTTCGGTTGTGGCATCAACTTCGAAGGGTCTTTTTGTGCGGATTTCATGTCAGATTCAGACATTTTTGACATTTGTTTCGCCATTTGTTTTTGTTGATCCAATGCTTGTCTTAAGCGATTCACATCCGAGACTTGAACCCCAGCACCGTTGGCGATACGGGTACGACGTCTAGAAGAATCTTCGATTAATTTTGGATTTTTACGTTCTTGTTCGGTCATCGAATGGATGATGACAGCCATCTTATCAAATTGCTTGTCGTCGACATTGTTTAAAGCGTCTTTGTATTTCGCAACCCCAGGCATAAATCCCATGATTTTAGAAATCGAACCCATACGTTTGATCATTTTAAATTGTTTAAGTAAATCGTTGTAGTTATAGTTACCAGAAAGCATTTTTTCCATCATGCCCATGGCTTCATCTTCATCGATGTTTTGGGTGGCACTTTCAATTAAGGTGAGGACGTCCCCCATCCCTAAGATACGGCTCGCCATGCGTTCTGGATGGAATACTTCAAAGGCATCCATCTTTTCGCCATTGGACGCGAACTTAATCGGAATTTGTGAGATTTCACGGATGGATAATGCGGCACCGCCACGGGTATCGCCATCGAGTTTGGTGATGATGGCCCCAGTGGTGTTGAGCTGTTCATGGAAACTTTGTGCGACGGATGCGGCGACTTGACCAGTCATCGCGTCTACTGTTAAGAGAATTTCATCCGGCTTCGCGATTTCTTTGACGTCGATCAATTCTTGCATCATCTCTTGGTCAATATTTAATCGACCTGCGGTATCGATAATGACGACATCATACCCTTGTTCTTTCGCAACCTTCAACCCGTTTTTAACAATGGTTTGGGCTTTAATTAAGCCTTCTTGATAAACAAAAATATCGAGTTGTTTACCTAAAGTCATCAACTGTTCAATCGCGGCTGGACGATAAATATCGGCAGCGATGAACATGACTTTCTTCTTTTCTGTCTTCCGGATAAATGCCCCAAGTTTACCAATCGCGGTGGTTTTACCAGTCCCTTGTAGACCGACCGTCATGATGACTGTCATCCCGCTGGCTTTATAACTGATGCCTACCGTTTCATCACCCATGACTCGTTTGAGTTCATCAAAAACAATCTTAACGACTTGTTGTCCTGGGTTTAAGCCAGATAGAATTTTTTGTCCAAGGGCTTTTTCTTTGACGTTAGTGGTAAACTGACGAATGACTTTTAGGTTGACGTCCGCTTCTAAGAGCGATAAGCGGACCTCACGCATCATTTCATCGATGTCGGTTTCATTGAGTTTTCCTTTGCCGGTAATACGGCGCATTGCCATCTGCAGACGGCTGCTTAAACTGTCAAATGCCATTATACTTCTTCCATTTCTGCGAGTTTTTCTAAATATTGAACATCTTTGGTTTCTTCATAAAGTTTAAGCCAAGTCAAACGGTCGTTTTTCTTAGCCAATAATTTGAGTTTTTCTTCGTAATGTTCGAGGTGCATAATTGCGTTATTGAGTTGATCAAACACAGCGTTTCTCGATACTTTAAATTCTTGGGCAATTTCGGCGAACGAAAAATCATTTTGATAGTACGCCACAAAATACGCTTGCTGTTTTTCGGTTAACAAAACCCCATATAATTCATACAATTGATTGAGTCTTTCGGTTTTTTCGAGTTGGTCCATCATCAATCTCCGAAGAAGTCTGAGAACAATCCGTAGATATATTCTTCGATATCAAATAGCACCAAATCATCAATTTTTTCACCTAAACCAATGTACTTGATCGGTAAGTGATACAAATGGCGGATGGCTAAGACGATACCGCCTTTAGCTGACCCATCCATTTTCGTCAGGATGATGCCTGTGACTTTGGTGACTTCTTTAAAAATCTCGGCTTGTTTTAAGCCGTTTTGACCCGTGGTTGCGTCAATGACCAGTAAGGTTTCACGAAGCCCATTCGGTAATTCTTTTTCAATCACACGACGCATTTTTTCCAGTTCATTCATGAGATTGACTTTATTTTGTAAACGACCAGCGGTGTCACATAACACCACATCGTAGTGTTCCTTTTTTGCTTTTTGAAGGGCGTCAAAGATCACAGACGATGGGTCTGAACCCGGTTCTTTCCCAAAAAAATCGACTTTGGCACGGTCTGCCCAAACACGTAATTGTTCGATTGCCCCTGCCCTGAAGGTATCCCCAGCCACCACCAAAACTTTTTTCTTTTCAGCCTTGAGTTGGTGTGCCAATTTACCAATGGAAGTTGTCTTACCTACGCCATTTACACCAACGATTAAATACACGTTGGTTTGATTTTCAACATAGTCTAAATCAGCAACAACCACTTCATCTTGAAGGTATATTTTAAACATCTCATCGACGATCATCTCTTCGATTTCTTTCGGGTCTGTGATGTTTTTAAGCTTCATTTCTTTTCTTAAGGTATCAATAAAATACAAAACCGTATCGACCCCAAGGTCAGCTTGAATGAAAATGTCTTCGAGTTCTAAAAAGAAATCTTCACCCAATTGTTGGTTTTGTTCAATTAAGCGTTTGAGGCTACCCAATACTTCTTTTGATTTGTGTAATCCAAGCGCGTATTTTTCATTTTTCTTGTTGTTTTTCTTGAATAAATTTTTAAAAAATCCCATAGGTTCAACTCCTAGATGTTATTATAACATATAACCCAAAATTCTTCGCCTATAAAGGNNTGAAAAAAATGGCTTTTTGAAAGCCATTATCTAGATAGATACTGATCTAAAAATTGAAACAATGCGTCGTAATTTGGATGAGAAGACATTTCATCGAGATATTCCACATAAACGACTTCACGTTTTTGATTCAATACGAATACTGATCGAGCCAATAAACGAAGTTCTTCAATATGTACCCCGTACTTCCATGCGAAATCGAGTTGTTGATAATCGGATAAAGTGACGATGTTGGTTAAGCCTTCAGCACCACACCAACGACGTTGTGCAAATGGTAAGTCATTGGATAACGTCAACACCGTTAAGTCTGGATAATTCGATAACTTTTGATTGATGGTTCTGGTTTGAATTGAGCACACCCCTGTATCGAGTGAAGGGACGACATTCAATACCAAAGTTTTGGCTTTATAGTCGGATAAATGCGCTGCTTCTAATTGGTTATCAACCACATTGAACTCCGGTGCGATATCGCCAACTTTTAAGGGTTGACCTAACACGGTAATCGGTTTTTGTTTGAATGTTTTCATGAGATTTCCTCCTGGATTCTACTAACTTTATTATAGTCTTTTTTTGAATGTATATCAAATAATAACCCCTAAAAAATAAAAAGCCCCCTCAAGGAGACGAGGGGGATCAGGGGATCGATGTGTCGGGGTACACACCGTTCGATATCGCTATCAACAACATCATATCATCAAAAACAGTATTTGTAAAGTCTATAAACTTAAGAATTATGTAAGATTTTCCGTGTGTTTACATCTAGGGAAATTCGAACAACCAATGAATTCACCTTTACGCCATTTACGAATGACCAATGGGGCACCACACAACGGACAATCACGACCCACTTGGGTTGGTTGACGTTTTTCCATGTGTTCATCCGCGTGCTTCACCAAAGCGATGAACTTATGGTAAAAGCCCTCTAAAATGTCACTGCTTTCATGTTCTCCATTAGCGATATCATCCAATACAGTTTCCATCTTCTTCGTATAATTGGTGTTGATGATGTTTGAAAAAAACTTATCCAATTCATCGATGGTCAGTTTACCTTGGTCGGTTGGCACCAACGCTTTTTGTTTCTTTTCAACGTATTTACGACTGAGCAATGTGCGCGTGGTTTCGGCGTAAGTCGATGGTCGACCGATGCCAAATTCTTCCATATCTTTGATCAAACTCGCTTCAGTATATCTAGATTTAGGTTTGGTTTGGTTTTCTTCGTGGGTAATCTCTTTGGCTTCAAGTTGTTTTCCCACCTCTAGGTCCAAGAGCGTTGAGGCTTTTTCTTTGTATTCTGGATTACCTTTATGGAACCCTTGGAAGATCAACTTAGAACCGCCATATTCGAAGACTTCACCTTGGTTTTCTACCTCAATGGATTGTTCTTCATACAGTGCGTCAGCCATTAAACTCATGACAGCTCTACGATAAATCAAATCATATATTTTATATTGATCGTCGGTTAAAACACCCTTCAAAGATTCTGGGGTGTAAGATAGTATCGAAGGTCTAATCGCTTCGTGGGCATCTTGAATGTTGGTATTGGATTTGGTTTTAATCTTACCGACATAGTCTGAACCAAAGGCTTCTTTAATCATCGCTTGGGCTTCCAGGATGAAATCATCGTTCAAGCGAACGGAGTCGGTTCTCATATAAGTGATTAAGCCCACTTCTTCGCCTTGAATAACAATCCCTTGATATAACTCTTGTGCAATGCCCATCGCTTTGGATGGAGAATAACCGAGTTTGGATACCGCATCCTGTTGAAAGGTTGAGGTCGTGTACGGTGGTTGAGCAGCACGACTGCGTTTACGGTGATTGACTTTCGTTACCGTAAAAGGCCCACTCAATTTTTCAATGATTTGTTGAAGTTCTTCTGGGGTTTTCAAGGATTTATCTTTGTTTTTGGTATAATCTGCTTCAAACTTAGAAAATCGTGCTTTGATGGTGTAATACGTTTCTGGAACGAACGCCTCAATTTCTTTTTCCAAATCGACAATCATTTTCAAAGCGACGCTTTGAACACGACCAGCCGATTCCGATTTGATCTTCTTTTGTAAGAGCGGTGATAACTTAAATCCGATGATACGGTCTAAGATACGTCTGGTTTCTTGAGACTTAACCAAATTCATATCGATTTGACGTGGGTGTTCAATCGCTTTTTGAATGGCTGGTTTGGTAACTTCATTAAAGGTAATGCGATTTAAATCATTTAAGTCTAGATTGAGCACATCCGCGATGTGCCACGCAATCGCTTCACCTTCTCTATCCGGGTCTGTCGCGATTAAGACTTTTTTGTTTTTGGTAACTTTGATCAAGTCTTTGACGATTTGATCGTGTTTTTTATCGACTTTATAGGTCGCTTTAAAGTTATTTTCGACATCCACACCTAAGCCACCAGGGCCATTTTTTGCCAATTCACGAATGTGTCCAACAGAGGCTTCGACGATAAAATCTTTACCTAAATAATGTTGGATGGTTTTGGATTTGGCTGGGGATTCGACAATAATGACGGTTTTCATATAATCCACTTCTTTCACTTTCTATAATTATATATATGTGTTCAAGGCCTGTCAAGAAGAAAACAATCCCCCATTTTCGATATATATTTTAATATAATATATATGAATTTTCACACGGTTGATTGGCTATGATTCACACAAAATCCCTATATATATATATAAATAAAAGAAGTCATCCATGACGGATCACTTCTTTTGAAAACCAGTTCTCGACAGACTACCCCAAGACCCATTTTCACGAAGGGCAGCGAAGGTTGCTCTGACACGATGTAAACTCATGATTTGACGATAGCCAAAGTTTTCTGCAATCGCCAATATAATTAATATGATGGCATCCCAAATGCGGTAAAAGCCACTTTGACGCTCAGAAATCCATAAACTGAAGAGTGAAATCAAAATGCCATAACCAATACTCGCATAAAATAGCAACGCAACCAATTCAAAATTCAAAATACCAATGAATAAGGACGCAAATAACGCAACATAACCCAACATTTCAATGAACGGTCCCATCATTTCAAATATAAAGAAATAGGGGAATCCCAATAGTCCCGGTTGACGGTACTTAGGGTTAAATAACATTTGTCTATGGTAACTCAATATATCTAATAAACCACGTTGCCAACGATTGCGCTGTTTTAATAAAGAGCGCATGTCGGAAGGCAGTTCTGTATAACAGTTGGCATTGTGGACATAAGCAACACGATAAGGTTGTTTATTTTGAATGGCTTTGTGTGTCAATCTGACGACCAGTTCCATGTCCTCACCAACGGTGTCTTTCTTTAAATCCCCACTGATGGTGAGATACCCACCGGTGTCGATAAGCGAACGTCTGTTGAATAGACCAAACGCGCCGGATATGATGAGTAGGCTATTGAGTTTTGACCACCCAATGCGACCGGTCGTAAACGCTCTTAAGTATTCTAATGTTTGAAAACGAACGATTGGGTTTTTACCTAATCCGCTCTTTTCAATCTTACCTTTATCCACGTTACAGCCATTGACAGGAACGATGTTTCCGCCAATCGCGATATGGTTGGTTGCGTCATCTAAAGTGATGCTCATCAATTTCAATAATGCATCTTCTTCCAATAAGGAGTCCGCATCAATCCCGCATATATAGTCATTCTTGGCAGCGTTGATACCCATATTTAACGCATCCGCTTTCCCACCATTTTGCTTGTCTATGACAATCAGGTTCGGAATTTGCTTACACACATACACACTTCTCAATGGTTTGGTTCTCAGTTTCATTTGAAAGAATGGGTGTTTTCGTTCCATTTCAAAATGCCTTACCATGGTCCCAATGGTGTCGTCTTTTGATCCATCATTGACAACGATGACTTCATATTTAGGGTATTTGAGATTCAGCAATGAAGTGATACTTTCAATGATGCTTTTTTCTTCATTGTAAGCTGGCGCAATAATCGAAATGGATGGCAATAAATCATGTTCAAACAAGAGCGTTTGTTTTTTGATTCGCCACATGGCCATACGCTCAACAGATCCTTTGATGGAAAATAACATCAAAATTAGGTAAATCGTATTGATAACGATAAAGTAATATGACAAGTAACGGTTCATGTTGACCATAAAGATTTCTAATAGGGGTTCCCCTGAGAATACGAGTCTAAAATTCAATATTAAGAATAAAATAGGGAATAGTGTTACTGCGATTGAGATCCAAAAACTGATCCATAGCACCTTGTTCAATTCGAATGGGGTTTTTTCACGGATGGAGGTTGGCAGTGGTTTTTTAATTAGGCCCAACTTGTTGAGTAAAGTCTGATTCAAATAAACACTGAATTCATCCAATAAATACTTATCTTGGGTTGCGAAAGTCTTGATGATTTTGATCAGATCATTCTCGATTTCTTTGTCTTTGTTCATATTGATAAAATCAATCAAGTCTTCTGTGATGTGCATCTTTAACAAGTCTTGAATGATCAGTTTGACTTGTGGGTACTCATGAGATTTTAACTTTAAAGTCAAATAATCTAAATGGTGTGAAAGCACACGTGATATGGCCATCTTTTGATGGTCATTCGCGGCTAATGGGTAATACTCTAATAAATAAATCAGAAGCTTTTTCGAATCAAAAACGATACGAGACAACGCATTGGCACGTTCCATATCCATCATGGACCCATCCATTTGATTCAACAGGTTTTGGGTCATCTCCTTGTTGACAACTGTCGAACAAGCACGGATTGCCATCTTTCGGATGGCTTCATCGCTATGTAACAAATAAGTGTCGTTGATCAATTCTTCAGGATACATGTTTGAGAGTGCATGAATGGCTTCTTTTCGAATATCTTTATCCTCATTCAAATCCATAAAACGATCGATGGCATATTGTTTCAATTGATCGTTATAAATATGATTGGATAAGTATAAAAAGAATTGTTTCACTTTCTTACGTGAATCATGGATGTAGTCATTGAGGTAAGGTTTAATGACTTCAAATCGGTTTTTTAAAATCGCGTAAATCCAATGCGGATACGATGCTTTCGATGCGTTAAGGGTATGTAAAATGAACTCAAAATCGGATGCGGTAATGTGTTCTTTAATAGCGTAAATAATGTAAAAACGAACGGAATCGTTTTTCTCAACTGTCAAACGTTTAGATAGAGCATCACGCGATTGTTTTGTATTGAGTGTATTGAGATAATATACCGCTACACGGCGCTTAAATGGTGATAAACTATGAAGCTTTTTAAATTGCTTTTTGGTGAACTTCAATGCTTCCAGATCAGCTATGATGCGTTTTCTAACTGCTTCCTCAATGGTGATTTGGGTTTCAATATCGATATAAGCGTCAAAAAAGAATCGACTGGATGTTTTTGGCATAACATCCTCTAAATCGAAGTATTTTTTGAATAAATAATCACGCGCCAACATGTGTTTTTTACTGAGGCGTTTGTAATGGATTTTTTGTAAAATAATCATCGCGATGAGTAAGGAAACCAAACTTAAAAAAGCGATGAGTGTGATCAAAGTTGGTAAGTTCATACACTCTTACCTTCTTTCTCGATAACGCTTGACATGTCCGATCAATTCTTCTGGAATGATAGGCTTTTCAATGATTAAATCGACATTGAGCAAGTTCCCACGACGGATGTTTTCAACGGTCTTATTATGCGAAACCATGATGAACGGGATGTTGGTGTATGTTTTGGATTCATTGAGTTCACGTTTTAAAGCGAAGCCATCCATCTTGGATAAATTGATTTCAGAGATGATGATGTCAATTGGGTATTCTCTTAATACATGGAGCGCGTCCTCAACTGAGGTGACTGCTTTGACTTCAAAGTTCAAACGATTAAACACACGAACCAACATATTACGGTTCATGTCATCTTCATCAACCAAGAGAATAATCCCTTCTTTAAGCGCTGGTAATGCGGCACTGTTATCAACAATTTCCCCATAACCCAGCTGTTTTGCTAAGCGAATTCGTTGTTCGAGTAGAATGAATATTTCTTTGATTTTATTATCACGTGTCAACACAGGGTTCAATTCTTCATAAAAGACGAGAGACGCACTTGCTGTGACTTTTTCGATAAATAATACGGAATCCCTGACTGCATTTCGTACAGAAACAGCAAATTCTGTGATTTTTTCCTTCTTCTCACAAGAAGCATAAACCAAGATACCTGGCCCATTTTGTTTGAATAACTTCACTGAATCTGGTGCGATTTGTCCAATGACATAAGCGAGATTTCGAATCGCTTCATCTCCTGTATCTTTACCATAACGCTTGTTAATGTCAAATAATTGATCCAGTTGAATCAATATAAATCCATTTTGTTTTTCAAAGAATTCAGACGATTCTAGATCTTTTTTAAGCAACGCTCGCATCACATCTTCAGTGTATAGCTTCGTGATTGGGCATCTAAGCATCGCTTCTTTGGTTTCTTCTATTTGGGCTTCTAGTCTTTGTAAGTTTTCTTCTAATGTCTTTTTATCCAATACCAATAATTCATTGGTTTTGGTGACTTCCATCATTTTAGATACATAGATGGCTGGTAAATCCAAACCAAAAATATTGTGATATCGTTTGATTAATGGTTCTAGAATGGTTAACCAAACCGAGCCCTTTTTCGCGTAAATGTATTCGAAAAAGGCGTGCCATAGTTTGTAGCCAACATGGGTAGATTGAATCAATTCCAGTGGTTTTTCACTCAAAATGAAGTCGGATTTTGCAAAAGTATCCAAGATTTCTTTGCTGTCTAAGGACTTGTGTAATTGGTTGATCATATGATTGATGATTTCCACATAATTAAATTCTTTAATGAACTCTTCATTGTATTTAAAGACTTGCCCAGCGTTGTAAAAATCGAGCTGATATTCATATTCGATCCAGATATCAACATCGTTTTCTAAGACGTATCCATACGATGGACATATCGCATCAATTCGGTGTTGACGGATGCGTCGGATGGGGTCTTTTAGATATTCTGACGATGGAAAATTGGTTTTATGATAGGCAAAAATCCCTTGTTTAAGTTGTATCAAGTCAGCAGGATTATCCACTTTAAAACTTGAAAACAAGGTATTCGAAATCAACGAACGGGTTTCCGACTCATAAATCATAAATGCGTAAGTAAAGGGTAAAAACTGAATTGGTAGAAAATTCAGTTTAAAGTCTTGTCCATACCACTGATAATCGAGTTTTTCAATGGTGGTTACTGGCAGTTTGATGCCATTTTGAACAATTTGCTTCGCGATATTTCTAGTGGTGATGATGGATCCCTTGAATCCCATTTGAATCAAGATTTTAAGTGACATCATCATTGAAAAATTCGGATGCGCGATGATTAAATTTTGAATAGAGTCAACAGGAATGATGAGTTCAATGCGTTCTTTGTATTGGCTCATCCATTCTGAAGTTGGTAAATCAATCAAAATAGTCGATTTATCCGAATAGTATAAATAACCATTGAATAACAATGCTTCATCGACTTTGATCGGACCAATCTGATGCAATTTGATAAACTCATAAGGGGTTTGGATACTCATATAATCACCTAATATTCACATTAATATATATTCATTTTATCATATAGGCTATTTATAAGGGTTATGAATTGATAAAGTCACACAAGAATTGCTTTGAAATTCAAAAAAGGGGCTGTAACGAAATGAAGATTTAAATATCTTCAGGACGTTCAGTCCTTTTTTCTTTTTCTAATCATTCATCATTGTGGATAATTTTCAGTTTTCAATTAAAACGAAAAGAAGATTCTCAAAATCTCCTACTTTTTAATTGTGATTCTATTAGCTTAATCTGAATTTTTTCTTGTGAAGCTTGGATAAGTTGTACCCGATTGCGACTAAAATAAACTCAAATTTGACATTTTCAACGCCGCGACGTCTGAATCGTCTCATTCCCATGTTCTCTTTAATAACACCGAAGGCACCTTCTACCTGTATCGACCTTTGAACTCTCAATTCAATGCCCAACTCAGATTGAAGATTTTCCCGTACCTCTTTTTGTAATGCCCAAAGTTCTTCATGGATATCTACGCGTCTTTTACTAGACGGTACTTCATACACATCATGACCTTTTTTACTGTGCCATAAATACACTAACTGCTCATCATTTTCGTCGTAATAATTGCCTTGTTCGTCCTTTTTAAAGTTGACAGGTCGCTTTGGATCGTTGATGTATTTCTTGTCACTCGTTTCCTTACTATACATCGTGTACTTTTGATATAACCCCATACCAGTTAACTTCATATATCGATAGTTCTTTAATCCGCCATACCCTGCGTCTGCTACTGGGTATTGTGGATAAAATCCATACGCTTTCTTATAGCCTTCTAAAAACGGAATCAGGGTTTGATAGTCACTTCGGTCTTGAAACACATCCACGTGTAATATGAACTCATTAGATACGCCAATTTGCACATTGTACCCAGCTTTTAGTTGTCCATTTCTCATATGATCTTCTTTCATATGCATGAACGTCGCGCCTTTATCTGTTTTCGCACAGGAGTTTCTGTCAGGTCCGATAACTTCGATGTAGTAATTATATTCTGTGAGCTTTTCATGATACTCATTCATCTTTTCATAATCACGCTGTAAAGCCGTTTTCCTTTGTCCTTTACCATACACAAATGTCACACTACCCGTTTTAATCTCTTCTTCCATATACATCACGATTTTCTTGAGTGTCTCTACTTCATAGGTCTCTCCTAATGGAAAAAAGATACCTTTCTCTTGATATCTCGCATTCATCTTTTCCAGTTGTTTTGTTATCTTTCGATATAGTTTTTCACGGAACTTCTCAATCGATCCTTTCCATATAAAACTATATTTGCTTGCGTTCGCTTCAATCTTTGTCCCATCGATGTATAGTTTCTCTACCTCGATTTGTTCTTTCTTGATGATATATCGATTGATCTCATGAAAGATGCCTTCTATGTTTCCCTTTAATCGTTCTTTCATGAATTGATTAATTGTCTGGTGGCTCGGTTTCAGCTCGTCTGTTAACCACATGATTCTTATGTCGTTCTTCGCTGCCTTTTCCATTTCTCTTAATGTCGTGATGTTTTCCATCATACAAAACAGTATCAATTTGAGCATATTGACTGGATTATAACCGATTCGTCCTACGCTTTTATCGGTTTCTATGTATTGTCTAAAATCGATCCTCCTGAATACTTCGTCAAATGTTCGCGCTTCACTATCAAATGGTATTTTTATTTCAAATGATAGTGGTAATTTTAACTGTTTTGGGTTAAAATATCCTTGTAATAATTCGAGGCTTTGCATACTTCAATTATACCAAAAAACCACCCTGGGCTTCCAGAGTGGCTTTTTTGTTTTATAGGCCTATAACGCTTCTATTTCGTTACAGCCCCTTTTTTAATCATTTTATGCTATGC
>DJWH01000017.1 GCA_002441525.1 Acholeplasmataceae bacterium UBA6235
TTACCGGTTGCTATCGTTGAACGTGTGACATCGACATACAACCAATCAAAATCTTCGATGGTTTGTGCGCCGGTCGGATAATCTTCAAATGTCTCTGTTAAATAAAAGACATCTTCTAAGGCATAAGCATAAGGTATGCTGTCATAATTTCTCATGTGATACGGTAAAGCAGCGTTCGCACCTGCATGAATCCATAAAGAATTGCGATCGGTGGATGAACCAAAATAGGTTCGATTGGCTTGAACTAGCTCACTGTTGATGACTTGATAAGACCCTATGTACTTCACATCTGGGTCATCATCTTGATGATTCTTTATCGGTGTAGTAACGAATTTGTAAATCGAATTTTCCAATAAAATAGACCCACCTTCGGTTGAAACCAAGCCTTGATTGACAAAAGACAGGTTAGGGCTATTGAGTTTTAATCGCGTTTGATAGAGTAAGGTGTTGTCTAAGATCATGTGATACAAATGCACATCACCTTTACGTAACCTCGGCATGCGATCCATCAGGTTATAGACTTCTAAATGATGAAACGTCATGGTGATGTCTTCAAATCCAGTACCATCAGTAGTGTTGCCTAAGTTAAAGCCTTTCTTTTGAAAGCTTGCGAACACTTTGAGGTCTTCAACTGAAATTCCTTCGGTTCTTAAACCGTCATAATACGGGTGTGTGCTTCGGTTATTTTCTAAGTAATCGATTTGAGTACCCACAAAATCATTGGGTGTGAAGTTGAGTTTAGACCACGAGAGTGTGACGTTTTGAGCATGTTCCCTGAGGTCAATGACCCCATCATAGACTTGGTCAAAAGTGATGTGGTCAAACCATACCCCATTGACATCTTTCAAACTGAAGTAATCCCAGTCGTTTCGTTTGTACTGTCCTTCCGAATATTCATCCCACTCCCAGAGTTCTGAGACATGGAGGTTGCGGATGACGATATTGGATGCACGTTCGATTTGAATGTTTGCATGTTTGATCTTAATGCCTGTTTCCGAATAAATCATCAAATCACTTCGATCGATGATTTTAATCTGACCCACACCCGTTTCCATTAAGGTTGGATGGGTAAGCGGTTGACGGCCATGGGCACGATAAACGTTACTGTAAGTGGATAACGATTTACCGACTTGAGCTAAAGCTTCAGAAACGGTTTTAGAACCTAAAGATAAATCTTGTTCAATGCGAATCACTTTAACGGTTGAATCCATTAAAGCATCTAAGAATTCTACTTCGTTTTGAACCTCTGTAATTGTATTTTGATACGTACTGCGGTCAGTGATGATAAGCGAAGAAAAGCCAAATGGGTTATGTAACCTAGAGTTATCAACTGGCAACTCTTCATTTGGCAATGGTGTGATTGGATCGGTTGTAGGTATGGGTTTATCGGTGCACGCTGCCAACGTGAATAATAAACTAAATACGAGCATCATCCAAAACTTTTTCATGTTGTCTCCTGCGTCTATTATGATAGACACTGTTTATTTCAATTTAATTATAACATACTTTTTTCTTACATGTCAACGCTTACATAGGTGCGTACGCAAGCGTTTTAAACAATAAATCGATATTTTCCTGTAAAACGGACTGTTTTCTCAAAAATGGTCGACATTTACTTTTAAGTTCAAAATAAGCCGATATAAACCATAAATACTTATGTTATGATAAGGGTAATGGTGTAGGGGGACTTCTATGCATACCAAGGAAATTACAGTCAAAGAACGATTCATTTTCGCTTTAGGGGATTTGTATGGCGGTGGTGGACAAACCATCATCGGCGTCTTGTATTTGGTCTTTATTACCAACGTGATTGGTATCGGTCCAGGCATTGCTGGTACGATGATCATGATTTCAAAGGGGTGGGACGCCATCAATGACCCATTGATGGGGATGATTACCGACAGAACCCATTCAAAGATGGGCAGACGTCGTCCATTCATATTCATTGGTGGGATACTTTTAATCCCAGCCCTCGCGTTGTTATGGCTTCCTCATGGCATCGATAACACCGCACTAAAAGTCGTTTATATGCTTGTAACGTACTTGTTTTATTACACCATCAATACCATCATCGCGGTACCTTATAGTGCGATGTCGACAGAGATTACCAATGACTTTTCGGAACGCAACAAAGTCAACCTAACCCGTTTAATCTTTAGCATGACCGCGACCGCGATTTGTACCCTCGTACCGACGATGTTATTTGAATCTTATACCGCAGGTAACCTTTCGATTCTATCGGTTTATTTCATTCTGGTATTCATCTTTGGTGGTGTGTTCTCACTGCCACTGATATTAATTGGATTATTCACCAAAGAACGTACCCCATATGAAGCCGTTGAAAAGTTCAAACTGGAATCCTTTTTAAAACCATTATCGGTTAAAGGTTTTAGAAAGTTGATTGTTTTATACATTTGTCAAGCTTTAGCGTTAGACATGGCTTCTGCTGTCGTAATTTACTATGGGTTATATGTCGTCAATATTTCTTCCACCATTTTCTTAGGCACTTTCTTGGGGATGCAACTACTGATGTTCCCATTATTATATAAATTGGTATCTAGTGT
>DJWH01000010.1:0-7704 GCA_002441525.1 Acholeplasmataceae bacterium UBA6235
TAGCCGTTGTATTTGATATTTACACCAGAAATGTTCGATCCATTGATTTGGTTGGTGTTTATTATGCAAGAAAGAAATACAAGGATGAATACGTTCATGCAATGAGAGCATACAGTGCAGCAACTGCGAACTTACAACAAGCGAAGTTGGCTAAAAAACCTACGTTGGAATTCGAATATGCACGTACCAGTGCACTCGGCGATTTCAACCGTGTTAAAGATAAGATTCGCAATGCAAAATCAGAAGATTTCCAGTCTAACATTCATTAGGGATTAAAGTGTCAAGCACACTTATCATATAAAAAGGAGAAAAATATGAAAAAGATTTATGGCTTAATGTTTATCGTTTTAGCCGGTCTCATTTTGTCCGCATGCGGAACAAAGAAGACGATTAAGATCGGTGTCGTATTACCAGATGCTTCAGAAGAACGTTGGGCAAACCAAGATGGCAAGTTCTTCAAAGAAGAATTGGACAAATTAGGCGCAGGGTATGAATATGAAATTCTATTCTCTGATGGCGACGAAGCTAAAGAAAAACAAAATGTCGAAGCTTTGATTTCCAAAGGCGCTAAAGTCATTATCATTACCGTTGAAGGTTCTGGTGCAGGTGCAGTACAAGCCGCTAAAGAAGCTGGCGTTACTGTCATCGCTCATGACCGTATGGCTAAAAAAGACCTTACTACGATTGCTGACTATTACACCACATTCAATAGCTGGAACGTCGGTAAAGCTCAAGGTGGTCACTTGGTAGAACAAGCGATTGCAAAAGGTTATTCATCTACAAATAAAGCTGACTTAGCGATTTTTGCAGGTAGAGTTGCTGACTGGCCGAATGCGACTTATTTCTTTGGTGGTGCTATGGAAATGATCCAACCTCATTTCGATATGTTCAACATCATCAATGTTAATGACACATTCTCAAACTTAGGCTTCTACACAGAAGCTACATTCACTGAAGCTGCTAAGACTGCTTTACAAGCTGCTATGTTACCAGTAGATACTGACTGGAACGCTGAAACTGCAGGTAATAAAGCTGCCGCTTTGGTTGCACAACTTTCTGCTAAGAAGAGCTCAGACGACGTATTCGTCTTAGCACCAAATGATGATACATCTGCTGCAATCAGACAAGAATTTGCTAAGATGTCTACACCTTACGCTGGTTACTATACCACTGGTCAAGATGCTTCAGACGTTACACTTGCAAGCTTAATGGGCGATTCCGTTAAGGGTAAAGGCGTTCAAACCATGACAGTATTTAAAGATACTTCTAAATTGGTTAAAGACTCTGTAGCTATCGCTAAGAACGTTATTGATGGTAAGGCTGGTCTAACTGGCTTAACAGGCGGTCCGAAAATTGATGGCGTCAATACCGCTTATACCTTAATCGACGTATTATTAATCACTGACAAACAAAAGACTTATGACTTAATCTTCAAGACTGGTTACAAGTCTGAAACAAGCCCTGCATTCTCTAACATCAACTTCGCACCATACAAGAGCTGATAAAAATAGAATGACGTTGTGTGTACTTAACCTTTGTTTTATTCCTCTAACATTTTAATCCAGAAGCGTACATACAACAAAAAAACTGCCAATCGTCAATTTGACTTTGGCAGTTTTATTTTTTCAATGAGGATCACATAAGGTGCATCTTGTCGATTTTGTATTTGGTAAATGAGCGTGATGAATGACGCATTAAGGGTTTTAATGTATGCATTTAGAGCCTCAGACTCTTGTTTACCCGCATCATGTCCAGGATAAACAGTCATCAATATGAAGTCATCTACCTTCATCTGCGATAGAATCGTCTGTACGGTACTTAGGGTGACTATCGCGGTTGTTGTGATGGACTTATCACCATTAGGCAAATAACCCAAGTTGAATACCACGCCACGATAACCGGTTAAGGTACTTATTTTCTCGAATGAATCATGAATTAATGACACATTTTGAATACCCAAATCCATTAGTTTTTGTTGTGTTACCACCAACGCTTTAGACTGAATGTCAAAACCAATCACTTGTTTCGCAAGAGAAGCGATATAAATCGTATCATATCCATTACCAACGGTAGCGTCGATGATGGTATCCGTTTTTTGAACATGGGTCTTTAAATAGTTTTGAACAAATTGTTTGATGTGATCATCTTTCATACAAATCACCTTGCCACGCATTGAGCGCACGCATACGTTTATCTATTTCATTCTGAACAACAAACTTCTTAATGGTCCACTTCGGTTCAATCAACAATTTTAAAGGGGCATCCCCAGTCACACGGTGAACAATCATCGAAGGTTTTAGAATCCGTAACTGATCAACAGTGATATCGACATATTCTTCTAAAGATAGTATTGGGAAAGGATTTTTTTTATAATCGAAACCCATTTTGGTTTTTTCCATGACATGAAGCATATGAATTTTAATCCCTTGAATATCCAATGTATTGATGTGTCTGATCGTATCAAGCATCATTTCTTTGGTTTCATAAGGTAACCCATTGATGATGTGAACTACCACTTCAATATTTCGTTTTCTGAGTTCAAAAACAGCATCATCGAAGCACTTTAAATCATGGGCTCGATTGATGAGGTTCGAGGTGGTTTCGTGGATGGTTTGTAAGCCAAGTTCTACCTGCAAAGGCATGCGTTTGTTCAAGTCTTCTAAGTAGTCAAGTACCTCAATCGGTAATGAATCTGGTCTTGTCGCTATCGAAATCATGACGATGTTTGGATCTAAAGTGATGGCTTCTTCATATAAAGATTTGAGTTTTTCAAGCGGACCATGGGTATTGGTATTGGCTTGAAAATAAACCACATAATTGGCTTTATCAGGCCATTTTAGGTGCATCATCTCTTTGATATTATCGAATTGTTTCCTTAATGGATCATATTTAGACCCGGCAAAATCACCGGAACCTAAAGGGGTACAAAAAGTACAGCCACCCCGCGCTACAGTCCCATCAATGTTAGGACACGTAAAGTGACCATTTAAGGCAATCTTAAAGACTTTGTTTGGATAAACGTATCTATAATAGTTGTTGAGTGTGTTATAATGTTTTTCGTCTGTCATTAATTGCATAGGATCACCAAATGTATTTTAACACAGGTGTCTTATTATGTTATAATAAAAAGAAGAGGTTCTGACATGATTAAACGCATCAATATCGCGGTGTTTCAACCGTCAAAAATTGCATTTTTCTTAAAAGATAAAATGGGTTATGTATTTGGTTACATGGCTCTTTTGGCATTCTTAGCCTCTTTACCAGTGATGATTCAATTGTTTTTGGTATCCCCTTTAACAGCTGAAGTTAAACAGGACATCACAGGTGTGTTCATTCAAAAAGCCGTGGGATGTGAAATTGTTTCAGGCACATTGGCGTGTGAATCACCCACCAATTTCACTTATGGTGGGATACAATTACGATTTTTACAAGACCCATCGGGTATGGGTGTACAACTGATATTCGAAAAGGATAGAATAAAACTCTATTCAACCACATTTCAAATATTAGATATAACCTATGAATCCATGGGTGTGACCAATTTAGATCTATCTTTAAAAACACAAGAGGATGTCAGTGCTTTTAAGGCTGCGTTAGTCCCATTTATGACTGTGATTCAACCCATTTACGCAACCACTGTTTCACTCTTAGTATTCATCTCCAATTTCTTATTATATATAGCGATTGCAGGCATCATGGCATATTCGTTTGGTTTTAGAGTTGAAAAAATCGCATACCAGTTCCGTTTTAAATTAGCAGCTTACGCAACCACTAGTTATTTTATTTTGGCTTTGGTTGTTGAATTATATGGTTTAGGTTACATCTTGGCTTTTGGCATGATCCTACCATTCATCACCATGACCATCGCATTTAATGGGTTATTAAAAATGTCGGTAGTCATCCGTAAAAAAGACGACGAAACGTAGGATATACTATGAATAAATTTGATCTATTTATCAAACAATCGGGGTTCAAAGACCCTCAATTATTACAGGCACAACTCAATAATGTCGCAGTCAATCCAAATGAGAAAAAGTGGACCTTTTTCATCTCGTTTAAAGAGACACCTGAAGCCAAATCTTTAGGCCATTTCGCAGCTCAATTGGTGCTTTATTTCACCATTCCAAATCAAGTACACAAGGTCGAGTACTTTTTTAAGTATGACAACCCAACCTGGCAAAAAGACCCTATTGCGTACTTCCAATGGGTTTTACAAACCTTATCCGAAGAACGCGCTTCTTTGAATGTATTTAAGAACTTTGAAGTCATCTATACCGATGGCTTTGTTGTGTTTGTCGATGAACACAGTGAACACCTCAATAGGTACCTACCATTTTTTGAAGAGGCATTTAAAAAATATGGTTTTTATTCAAGTATTCGATTGGAAATAACCAAAACCATTCCGAATGTGATTGAGGAAATCAAAAAAGATGAACAACAAGCCATTGAAAAGCTAAAAGACATCCAACCCAAAGAAAAAGTCGAACCTAAAAAAGCGTTAAAAAACTTTAAAAAAGTCTACAAAGCGGACAAAATCAGTCCGATTTCCGATATCCCTAAAGACAATTATGAATTGGATAAGTATCAAAATACCCAGGGTGTCCCTGCTTTCTCAGTAGAAGGTACCATCTTAAAAACAGAAATCAAACACCTTAAAAACATATCGCTATTACAAATGACCGTTGCTGACGCGGATGACGCCATCATTGTAAAACAGTTTTTAAACAAACCAGAAGACATCACCACCGCAGAAGCGTATAAGCCCAATGACATCGTTCGTGTGTCTGGTAGAGCCTCTTTTGATACGTTTGCGAAAGACGTCATTTTAATCGCGAATGTCATTGAATTCTTAGAAAAGACCAGCAAAAAAGAACGTAAAGACAATGCGAAAGAAAAACGCATCGAGTTCCATTTACATACCAAAATGTCCAATATGGACGGGATTACCGATGTTGCAGATTATGTCGATCAGGCCATCAAATGGGGACATAAAGCCATCGCATTTACAGACCATGATGGGTTATATGCGTACCCAGATATTGCGAAAGCAACCAAAGGAAAACCCATCAAACCCATCTATGGAGTCGAAGTCAATTACATTGATGAAACAGCCTTTATGATGGCATTTGGTGATCGTGATATTGACCTAAAGACCGCGACTTATGTGGTATTTGACTTAGAAACCACGGGTTTATCTTCTGAAAGAGACAAAATCATCGAAATCTCTGCAGTCAAGATTCAAAACCATCAAGTGACTGAACAATTCTCAACCTTTGTCAACCCAGAACAAAAGTTGTCTTATTTCACCACCAGTTTAACCACCATTACCGATGAAGATTTGGTGGGAGCACCGAAAATTGATGAAGCCTTACCGAAGTTTTTAGCATTTGCGAAAGACGCGATTTTGGTTGCGCATAATGCATCCTTTGATATTGGGCACATCTACGCCAACATGGCTAGACTTTCCATCGATGACATCGAATTTCCGGTCATCGACACATTAAATATCGCACGATATTATTACAGAGATGACCTGAAACGTTATAACCTTAAAGCGGTTGCGAAACTCTTTAAAGTGAAATTAGAAACGCACCATAGAGCTGTCGATGACGCTTTAGCAACCGCGAACATCTTTATTTTGATGTTGGCTGATTTATACAAAAAAGGCATCACCAAACACAGTGACATCAACCGTTCGATTGAACTTGCGAATGCATGGCAATGTGGCTTTACGACCCATATGAACTTATTGGTTCAAAACCAAGTGGGTTATAAGAATTTATTTAAAATCATTTCAGACACATTAACTGACCATTTCTTTGAAGGTCCAAGGCTGTTAAAATCGGTCTTAGAAGCCCATCGTGAAGGGATTTTGGTCGGGTCTGGTTGTAGTCATGGTGAAGTCTTTGAAATGGCTTTAAACCGCAGTGAAGAAGACCTTAGAAGAGTCATATCTTTCTACGATTACATCGAAGTTCAACCACCGGTATCTTATCGTCACTTGAAGGAAGATTTAGGTGTTGAAGCGGATTTCATCATCCAATCACTGATTAAGAAAATCATCAGGGTTGCGAAAGAGATGAATAAACTCGTCATCGCGACAGGTGATGTGCATTATTTAAATGAATCCGACGCGATTTATCGTGACATATATATTCGTACCAAACTCGTTGGTGGTGGTACACATGATCTCGCGAGATATGAAGTTGCACCACTACAGTATTTGATGACCACCGATGAAATGTTAGAAGCGTTTAAATTTATCGGGACAGAATTGGCATATGAGATTGTCGTTACCAATACGAACAAATTAAACAACCGTATTGATGCGATCCAAGCTTTCCCTAAGAGTTTATATTCTTTAAGAGACGATGCCTTTAAAGACAAACTCGGTATCGCATCCATCAAAGATGAAATCTATCGTTTGGTCTATCAAAAAGCCCACCAACTTTACGGGGAACAAATCCACCCAATGGTTGAAAAACGCATTGAACGTGAACTTAAAAACATCATTGAAAATGAATTTGGTCCAATCTATTACATCTCATACTTATTAACCAAAAACAGTAACGATGCCGGATACCTTGTCGGTTCTCGTGGGTCTGTCGGTTCCTCGTTGGTAGCGACCCTCATGGGGATCACGGAAGTCAACCCACTCAAACCCCATTATCGTTGTCCAAATGGCGATTTTACCGTATTTAAAATGAGTGAAGAGGACATTGCGCAATTTGGTTTAACCGACCTTGAAAAGGCATTCCAAACCCATTTTGATAATGTCGCTTCAGGGTATGATTTATCGGATCAAGTGTGCCCTCAGTGTGGACAAAAACTCCATAAAGATGGCCACGATATCCCGTTTGAAACCTTCTTAGGGTTCAATGGGGATAAAGTCCCAGATATCGACTTAAACTTCTCTGGTGAATACCAATCCAAAGCCCATGATTATGTTCGTGAACTTTTGGGTGAATCCCATACCTTTAGAGCTGGTACCATTCAAACGGTTGCAGAAAGAAATGCCTTTGGTTATGTCAAAGGGTTCTTAGAGGATAAACAAATCACAGGTATTCGTAATGCCCAAGTGGAACGATTGGCTAAAAACATTGAAGGCGTCAAACGCTCTTCGGGTCAACATCCTGGCGGTATTGTGGTGGTGCCATCCGAAAAAGAAATTTTCGATGTCACACCGATTCAATACCCAGCAGATGACATCGAAGCCGGTTGGAAGACCACCCATTTCGATTATCACTCATTTGAAGATAACTTATTAAAACTAGACATTCTAGGTCACGATGACCCAACCATGATTCGTTTCTTGATGGATTATGTCAAAGCCCATCCTGAGGATTTCCCATTCACAGAAGCGAGTGAAATCCCAGTGGATGACCCTAAAGTGTATGAATTATTCGCCAACACCACCTGTATTGGATTAGACCCAAAAGACATCAATAGTGAGGTCGCCTCCTTTGGTATTCCCGAACTTGGCACCAACTTTGTGCGTCAAATGCTCACCGATACCAAACCAAGCAATTTCGCTGGTATGGTTAAAATTTCGGGTCTATCGCATGGTACAGACGTATGGTTGAAAAATGCTCAAGATTTGATTTTAAATAAAAAAGAAGAATTCCAAGGCATCACTTTTGACCAAATCATCGGTTGTCGTGATGACATCATGGTCGACTTGATTAACTTTGGCATGGACCCTTT
>DJWH01000010.1:7849-10560 GCA_002441525.1 Acholeplasmataceae bacterium UBA6235
AAACGTGCCGACCAATTTGATTATGAAACGATGGTTTTAGGACCGAATGCGATTCGTAACCGGATCAAAGAAATCGAAGGCTTATTCAATACCACAGCCAAAGATGAGTCGGTCTTAACTGTCCTTCAAATTGCGTTAGAGATGACCCTTAGAGGCATGAAGTTCTTAAAAGTAGATATCTTCCAATCAGAAGCTGTCGAATTTAAAATTGAAGGCAATCACTTGAGAATGCCATTTGTCTCGGTCGATGGTCTAGGCACACAAGTTGCCTATGACATCGTGGACAAACGTCATGAAAAAACATTCACTTCAAGAGAAGACGTCAAAAATCGTACCAAGATCAATAAGACCGTTTTTGAAAAGATGGAAGCTTATGGTGCATTTGACGAATTAAATGAGGAAAATGATGTGATTGAGCAAGGATTGTTTGCACTTTAAAACAAGAAGTTTTATAATACGGATGAATGGAGGTTATATTTATGCAACAAAATAATCCTGTATTTTCTCGATTAAGAAAAAACCCGGATGCCATGGCCTATGGCGCTGAAGCAGCAAGCATTCGAGGTATTATATTGAAAACCATCATCCTGTTTGTGATTGCGATTGGCACAGGCATCTTAGCCTTGAGTTTCGCCGACCAAAATCCTAACTTGTATATTGGTTTAGTGATGTTCTCGGGCATCATTGGTTTTATCAGTATCATCGTCGCCATGAGTTCGATTCGACTCGCCCCTGTATTCTCCTTGATTTATGCCATGAGTGAAGGTTTATTCCTCGTACTCATCAGTGTCATTTACATGGAAGCATTCAATTACACAGGGTACAACATTGTCTTACTAGCTGTCTTGATTACAGCCGCCATATTCTTTGGTATGCTGGTTTTATATAGCACCAAACTCATTGTGGTGACACAAGGCTTTAGACGCTTCATGTTATCATTTGGATTCATGATGTTGAGTGTCGTCTTATTCGTTTCCATCGCTTCTATCTTTGATGGCGGACAAATGGCATACATGTTATTTGGTAACCCGGATAGCCCAATCGTTTTATTCTTAACATTGGTATTTGTCATGTATGGCGCATTCATGCTCACATTGCACTTTGACAATGCAGCACAAATTGCTGACCAAGGATTAGACAAACGATATGAATGGGTTGCAGCCATGGGTTTAATGGTCGCAATTGTATATATCTACTACCAAGTTTTAAGATTACTTGCTATAATATTATCTAGAAGAGATTAAATAACAATAGAAGGACCCAGTACTTATTCAAAAGTGTTTAGAGAAGACATGGTTGGTGAAAATGTCTCACAACGAATAACGAATTCAGCTTTCTTGTGGTGCTAATCACACCCGTATGTGCTGCGTTAAGGCAATCAAGGGCTAGAAGCAATTCTAGAACTAAGGTGGTACCGCGTTTATGACGTCCTTAGAGCAATCTAAGGGCGTCTTTTATTTTTGCTAAGGAGGCAACTATGGAACTACAACATTTATTAGAACAAGCCAAACAAGCGCTTGAATCCATTCAAACCATGAATGACCTAAATAACTTAAAAGCGAACTATTTAGGTAAAAAAGGGGAAATCGCCAGTTTGATGATGACCCTCAAAGACTTGCCTAACGAAGAAAAACCAAAAGTAGGCAAACAAATCAATGAAATCAAACAATCCCTCGAAGCGTTGTTTGAAGAAAAAAGGGATGCCATTGATCAAAAAGAAATCGCATCGAAACTTGAAAAAGAATCCATCGATGTGACTTTACCTGGTCTTCAACTGGAGATTGGTTCCGCACACCTTTTACAACAAATTGTCGAAGAATTAGAAGCATTCTTCATCGGCTTAGGGTATGAAGTCAAAGAGGGTCCAGAAGTCGAAAGTGACCACTACAACTTTGAAATGCTTAACTTACCAAAAGACCATCCAGCCCGTGCAATGCAAGATTCTTTTTACATCGATCCAAATCGATTACTTAGAACCCATACNNGTATGTCCAGGTAAAGTCTATCGTCGCGATGACGATGACCAAACCCATAGCCATCAATTCATGCAAATTGAAGGTTTGGTCATTGGTGAAGACATCGCCATGTCTGACTTAAAAGGTACTTTATTGGCTGTGATTCGTCAATTCTTTGGTCAAGACAGAGAAATCCGTTTGAGACCTTCTTATTTCCCATTCACTGAACCTTCAGTCGAAGTCGATGTTCACCATGAAGATGGTCGTTGGATTGAAGTATTAGGGGCTGGCATGGTCCATCCTAATGTTTTAAAAATGGGCGGTTATGACCCAGATAAAGTCCAAGGGTTCGCCTTCGGTATCGGTGTTGAACGCTTGGGTATACTCAAATACAAAATCGATGATATCAGACAATTCTACACGAATGATCTTCGTTTCTTAAAACAATTCAAAGGGGGACGCTAAGATGAAAATCTCTACCCATATGTTAAAAAACCTCATCCATGAGGTACCCAATAATTTAAAAGAACTCACCAATGGCTACATCACTGAAATTGAATCCTATGAATCCTTGGTGGTTGCGAGCGGTTTAGCTACCGGTCATGTACTCACCTGTGTGGATCACCCAAATTCGGACCATTTACATGTGACTACCGTGGATTTAGGCAATGGTTTGGTGGAACAAATCGTTTGTGGCGCACCGAACGTAGCTGCCGGTCAATATGTCATAGTTGCGACCCCTGGGGCTGTATTACC
>DJWH01000060.1:0-2291 GCA_002441525.1 Acholeplasmataceae bacterium UBA6235
CACTACATATTATACGAGGAGGATTTTTATGAAAAAAGTATTCGTATTCATGGTTTTATTGTTTTCAGTCACGTTGTTAGTTGCATGTAACAATGGTGGCACAGAAGATGGCAAAGTTAAAATCACCTACGCCAACTGGAATTTAGGGGCTCCTGATGCAGAAACCCCAAACATGGAAAGATTGATGATTGAAGCATTTGAAGAAGCCAATCCTGACATCGATGTGGAAATCATCGAAAGACCAAAGATTCCTGGCACAACCAATGACGTTTCTTGGAGTGAGTTCCTTGCTGCTAGAGCATCCACAGAAAGTCTACCAGATGTCTTCATGGCTGATGACATCCCTTACTATGTCGTCAATGACTGGGCTTATAACATCACAGAAGTAGCCAATGCAGACCCTGAGTTTTTAAATGTCTCTGAAGGCATTCGTGGTGCAGCTACATACAATGGTAAAGTCATGGCATTGCCAAACGCTGTATTCTATGCAGGTTATGTTGTCAATAAGACATTATACGATCAACGTGGACAAGACTGGCCAACCACAACGACCACATTCGATGAATTCATTCAATTGACCAAAGCCGCTGCGAACCATTCTTCGACAACCAATACCGGTATTGTCGGGTTAGAAGGTATCGAACACATCATTCACTGGTACCCAGCCCAACTCAATAACGATTATGGTTGGTTTACGATGACACAAGATGGTTTCAATTTGGATTCCACTGAATTCGCCACCACCATCGATTTCTATCGTTCATTACAAACAGACACATCCTTTGTATTAGAAGCACTACAATACGAAGCAGCTAAAGAAGATTCCGGTATCGACATCGAAGCCATTTTCCAAGGTGGTAGCGCTGGGGCAGCGTTTAATAACGGTGCGATCCTTGCGAAATGGTTCTATTCATGGGATTTTGGTTGGATGCAAGCCAACATCAACACAGGTAACTATACTTGGGACTTAGATTTCATTGGTACCCCTGTCGTCAATGGCAACAAACGTGTGCCAATCGTCGCTGACTTCTTCACCATCGCTTCAAACACCGATCACCCTCAAGAAGCTTATGAATTGGCTAAATGGATGGGATTTGGTAAAGATGGTTATTTGAAACGCATTGAATTGTCCAAATCGGTCGAAGGGCTTTCCCAAGTCAACTTCGCACCGCTTCAAAACGATGCAGATTTATTAGATGCCTACTTCGAACTATACCCAGCATTCACAGGCTTAAGAGCCATCGTTGAAGCAGGTAATGTCGTCGTTGAACCACCGAAATTCTTACCTGGTTACATTCAAGCACGTTACCAAGGTACTTATGACGCTGAAAACAAGATGGGAGACATCATCAACAAGCTACGCTTTGGTGAAGTTCTTTACGCTGACGTCAGAGTAAACTTAAATAACCGTGCAAACGCTATTTATGACGAAGCGAAAGCGGCGTTTGATCAAGCAATTCAACAAAGATAAGACAAATGATAGGGGAAATCTACGTCCAGATTTCCCCTTCTTCAAATGAAACACTGTGGAGGTTAAGATGAAAATTTCAGCTAAAATGCGTAAAATCATGATGGGTTCTTTAGGGCTATTATTGATGATTTGGATCGTCAATATCATTGTCCAAAACCTCAACCCTGAGGTTGCGAAACCCACGTTAATCGAATATACCACTTCCGCACAATCGGGTACATACGCGGCTTTTTTACAAGCCCATGCCCAAACCTATGACAATGATCAAAGCTACTCATATCCGGCATCATCGTTCATTTTAGAACCAGGTGAAGCCATTTCTGTGGGTGGTTTTTATGATTGGACAACAGAAAGTTTCCTCGACTTGTCACTTCCAGGGGTAACCCCTGGTTTGTATCAAATCGTGATGAATTATCAAGCAAAATCAGACAATTATTTACCGATTGTATTATCGATGACAATCGATGGGGCATTGCCTTATCAAGAAGCAGCACAGGCCTCTTTAGATACCTATTGGGTAGAGGCGGACGATGAAGTCAGACAAGACCGTTATGGCAATGATGTTTCTGTCTTAAAGGCGACCTACGATGCGTATGTCATCCAACCGCTTAAAGACCCGAACCGATTATACACAGAAGGGTTATTGGTGTATCTGGATGAAACAGTGGATGTCATCACATTGGAGAAGATTTCTGGGGCACTTCAACTGAAATCCATCGAATTGGTGCCTCATCAATCATTAATACCTTACAGTGATTATTTGCCTCAAGGCAGTTTTGTTCAAACCCCAAATTACCGATTTGAAGCAGAAGATATGTTC
>DJWH01000060.1:2307-2560 GCA_002441525.1 Acholeplasmataceae bacterium UBA6235
GAAAACTATCAAGAACCTGGTGACGCAGTCACTTGGATCGCAGATATTGAAACAGCGGGTTATTATGAATTGACCTTTAAAGTCAGACAAGACCGTCAAAAGACCACAACCTATAGAACATTGTATATCAATGGTGAAATACCATTTGAAGAAGCCAAACATTTACCATTTGGGTTTAGTCGAAACTGGCAAAATGTGACATTATCGAGTTTAGAAGGCGAACCTTATCTATTTTATCTAGAACCAGGGGATA
>DJWH01000009.1:0-13668 GCA_002441525.1 Acholeplasmataceae bacterium UBA6235
GAAGAAGCAATCTTATAATAAGCAGTGTTATCCAAAAAGGTCTTTTCAACCAAATGGTACTGTTGAAAGGTATCCATGATACGGTACACAGTAGATAAATTCATCGAACCAAGGGGCAGTTTTGCATAAATCATTTCAGCGGATAATGGTGCCTTTTGTTTTTGCATGAATGATAACAATTGTTGACGTTGTTTTGTCATTTTTAACATGTCAGTCACGACCTTTCAATTTGGTATAAGAAAATAATGTCATAAATAGTATACCATGAACCACGATGATGGTTGAACCCGCTGGAATACCTAAGAAATGCGCGAACATAATACCCGAAATACTCACCACTGCGTTGATGATCAAACCTCGAACCACCATTTGTTTAAAACTCTTTGAAATCATCTGTGAAGATACTGCTGGGAAAATGATGAAGGCTGAAATCAATAGGGTTCCGATGGTTTTAACCCCAATCACAATGATGATGGCGGTTAAAATAGCCAACGCGTAATCATAGTACGCAATCTTAATCCCAGAAAAGCGGGCATAATTATCATCAAAAGTGATGGAGAATAATTTAGCGTAACCTGAGATGATGAATCCAGAAGTTAGCACCAATACAATGATTGAAACCCATATGTCCATCCAGGTGGTTGAGAAGATGGAACCGACCAACATCGATTCAATCGAGCGATTGAAACCATTGGATGTCGATATTAAGATTAAACCAATCGCGAAGGAAAATGAGGATACCAAACCGATGGCAGTGTCGCCTTCAACCAGTTTATTGCGCATTAACCATTTGATAACGATGGCTGCGGCGATGACGAATGGAATGGCAACCCAAATCGGTTCTCCACCGAGTAAGACACCAATAATGATGCCAGTAAAACTGATGTGTGCTAACCCATCACCGATTAAAGATTGGTTTTTGGATACTAAGAAACTGGATATGAATCCGGTTGATAATGCTAAGGTGAGTCCGATCAACAAAGCACGAATCATGAAAGGCCATAAAAGAAAATCAAACATGGTGATGATGACCTCCTTTTTTGTGACCCAACAATTGGTATTGTTCGAATGTACCAAAGAATTTGACCACTTGATCCAACTCTAAAATCCTTGAACCATGGCGTAACCCGTCACTGAGGTCATGGGTTACATGGATGATGGTCATCCCATTGTCGTTGAGTTTTTCAATATAAGCGTAGAAGAATTTTCTAAATTCAGGGTCTAAAGCGGAAGTGGGTTCATCTAAAATCAACACATCTGGATTGGATAATAACGCTCTAATGATGTAGACACGTTGTTGTTCACCACCCGAAAGTTTGCGCATCGGATGATACATCAATTCAAGCATACCCATGTCCGATAACAGCTTTTTAATCGCTTCATCGGTGGGTTTTTTCGCATTTGAAAATTTCAATACTTCATACACATTGGCAGGTAATTGTGCACTTTGAGATAAGTGCTGTGGTAAATAGCCAAAAACCACAGGGGCAATGATTAGTTTGCCCTGTGATGGTTTTTGTAAGTTGGTTAATAATTTAATAAGGGTGGTTTTGCCTGAACCATTGGGTCCAATGATATTCAGGTAATCGCCTTTGTTCACATAAAAGTTGATGTCTGACAGTACTACCGACTGTCCATATTCAACTTTTAAATGCTCGGCTTCAATGATCATGTTATAAGACCTCGTCCGTAAATGTTAAGCTGATATTGTTGTAGTTTTCAGTCCAAAGTTCAAGCAATGTGGTTTTCGCTTTGTATTGGTCTTTAGTTACATTGTGCATGCTGTAAAGCGGCAATAATACTATATCATAATTGTATGCAGATTTTAAGTCACTTTTAATGGTATTGACAACGGTCATAGATTCAAAAGGATCATAATACACATAATCAGCACCAGCGGTACGAATCGCTTCAATCATTTGAGAAATCTGTGCAGAAGTTGGGTCAGCATCTGGACTAAATGATTCGGTTAGACTAATGATATTGAGTCCAAATTCCTCATTTAATGAACTAAATACATTGTGCCCTACAAAATAAATCGGACGAGATTCTGGGTTCTTAATGCTCAAAAACTGTGCACGAATCGCTTTTAATTCGTTTTTTAATGTTTCAGCGTTCGCTGTATAAATTGCTTCGTTTTCAGGATCAATTTGGATGATGCTTTGTAAAACAGCTTCAACCATATGGACTTGTGTGTGTACGGATACCCAATAATGAACATCATGTTCATGGTCATGATCGTGTTCTTCTAGTGGTTCATCAGGATGAGCTGCTTCGTGGATTTCTTCCGTTAGAACTTCTAAATCAACCGCGATGACTTCGCTGTCAATGATATCCTGAGCCCATGTTTCAAGTTCAATGGATGTGTATATAAATAATTTAGCTTGGTTGATTTGAATAACTTGACGAGACGTTGGTTCAAAGTCATGGGCTTCAACCCCTGGGGGTAAAATCATGGTGTAAGTTAAATCTTGATCCCCGACAATCGCTTTAACCATATCGTATTGGGGGTATAAAGTAACCACAATGTCGTATTTTTGTGGCTGGCACGCACTGAGGATGAGTGTCGCGAGTAAAACAGGTAAAACCATCAATAATTTTTTCATAGATACAAAACTCCTTTGTTTACATCACCCATTATAGCACCAAATATTTTAATTGCAAATAGTTTGCATTCGCATTTTTCAATCAAATTACAATTTTTATTTGATATGGAAGCCTATATTATGATATAATATGAGCCGTAAAGGTGAGTGGATTAGGTTCCACTCATTTTATTAGTCAAAAGTAGGTGAGTAAAAATGGACTTAAAGCAATTAGAACCAATCATAGAATCCGTACTGAAGAATCATCAATTGTCCTTATACAGTTTAAAAACAAAAAAGGAATTTGGTGAACACATCCTAGAAATCTTGGTGGATGGGGATGACCTATCGAGTGACCACCTAGGGGTCGTGAATACCGAAATCAGTGAAGCACTCTCTGATGACTTATTCGATCCAGACTATTTCTTAGAAGTATCCTCACCTGGGGCAGAACGACCGATTCGAAATGAACAAGAAGTCGAAAAAGCCATCGGGAAATATGTGCACATTGAAACCCCTGAGTTGAATAGCGATGGCTATTTATTGGATTTCAAAGCAGGCATCATCACTTTCCAAATCAATTTAAAGGGACGACTTAAAAAGGTTGAAATCCCTTATACAACCGTTAAATCCATGCGTTTAGCGATCAAGTTTTAGGAGGAATGAAACGAAAATGGTAAGCAAAGAGTTTTTTAGATTGTTAGAAGTCATCGCAGAAGAACGTGGTATCTCTGTTGACCTCATTACAGATGCATTTATTAAAGGTATGGTCGTCGCTTTTAAGAAGAGTAAAGGACATACGTCTTGTCGTGTTGAACTTAACCCAGATAAGAATGAAATCTTGGTATTTGAACAACACCTCGTCGTACCTGATGAAGGGTATGATTTAGAAGCTGACCCAACACTGAAACAAATGAAGCTCAGTGAAGCGAAACAACGCAAGAATAGAATTAAAGTAGGGGATATATTAGAAGAATCCATCAACCCGAAAGAATTCTCACAAACCGCCGTTGTCAACTTAAAGAATGTATTGAATCAAAACTTGAAGAACATTGAAAAGGAAAATGTCTATCAATTCTTCAAAGCAAAAGAAAAAGAAATGGTGATTGCGAAAGTCATCGGTGAAGATGAAGAATACTACCGATTAGACTTAGGCAAAGAACTCACCACGTTGTTGCCAAAAAGAGAAGCACTACCAACCGACAAGTTTGTGGTAGGTGAATCGATTAAGGTGTACATTGCGAGTGTTGAGATGAAGACCAAAGGCCCTAAAGTCTTGGTAACCAGACTCGATAAGAGCTTAGTGACACGCTTATTTGAAAACCTTATCCCAGAAGTCAAATCTGGTGTGGTTGAAATCATGGGTATCGCCAGAGACCCAGGTGACAGAACCAAAGTCGGTGTCATGTCGAATGACAAGAACGTGGATGCGATTGGTGCGTGTATCGGTGAAGAATCCGCACGTATCAAAGAAATCGTTCGTGCCTTGTCTGGAGAAAAAGTCGACCTATTCTTATGGAGCACCAACGAAAGAGATCTCATTGCCAATTCCTTACAACCAGCAGAAGTCTTGGCTGTAACCCAAATCAACCCAATCAAACGTACAGCGTTAGCCATCGTTAAAGACGATAAGTTATCCCTTGCGATTGGTAAAGGTGGACAAAACGTTAAGTTAGCAGTTCAAGCCATCAATTGGAAGATTGATATTAAGAGTGCATCCATGGCAGAAGCTGAAGGTATACTCTTCTAGTGGAGGTTTCTCATGAAAGAAAAGAAAGTGCCGATGCGTACCTGCGTCGTGACCAAAGAAGTTAGACCCAAAAAAGACCTCATCCGTGTGGTCGCTACCCAAGATGGGCAAGTGTCTGTGGATGTTAAAGGCAAAGCCAATGGCCGTGGTGCTTATTTAATCCTTTCTAAAGAAGTGATTGAAAAAGCAAGAAAGTCAAAAGCTTTAGATAAAAAATTAGAAGTAACTGTACCAGAGGCTATTTACGATACCTTGTTATCGTTGGTAGAAGCCAATGCCTAATCGATTGGGTTTAGCCCAAGTCGCAGGCAAGGTTAAATCTGGCACAGATTTCACAGTCGAAGCCATTCGTAACAAACAAGCCAAACTCGTCTTTTTAGCATCCGATGCGTCGGATAATACGAAAAAACGTGTATTGGATAAAGCCCGTTTCTACGAAGTGCCTGTACTGGAAATATTTGATACGGCTACGCTATCCAAAGCGGTTGGAAAAAACAACATCAAGGCTTTAGCATTGACCGATCAAGGGTTTGCCAATATGTTTAAAAAATAGAAGGAAGTGATGATATGAACAAACGTCCTAATTCAAAGAAAAATGAATCTAGAACGTCGAACATACCAAGAAGAGACGCCAACGTCGTTCGTGGTAAAACGATTATTTACAAGCCAAACATGAAAGTATCAGAAGTGGCTGAAGGGTTAGGCATTTCGAATGCTGAAATCATTAAAAAGCTCATGATGCTCGGGGTGATGACCTCTGTGAACCAGTCGATTGACCGTGATACGATTGAACTCATCTCCGAAGATATGGGATTTAAAATCCAAGACGAAGTGATTACCGATATTACCCGTTTTGATGAAATGAAGTTTGAAGACGCCGCTGAAGATTTGGTGAAACGTGCACCAATCGTGACCATCATGGGTCACGTTGACCACGGTAAAACCACCTTATTGGATACCATTCGCCACACCCGTGTAGTCGCTGGTGAAGCCGGTGGTATTACACAGCACATTGGTGCTTACCAAGTAGAACGTAATGGTGAAAAAATCACCTTTATCGATACCCCAGGACATGCAGCATTTACTGAAATGCGTGCACGTGGGGCGAAAGTCACCGATTTATGTATTTTGGTGGTTGCTGCCGATGACGGCGTGATGCCACAAACGGTAGAAGCACTTGAACATGCGAAAGCAGCCCAAGTACCAATCATCGTTGCAGTCAATAAAATGGATAAGCCACAAGCCAACCCAGAATTGGTGATGACGGAATTATCTAATTTAGGATTGATTCCAGAAGCATGGGGTGGTAATACACCTTATGTTGAAGTCTCTGCCCTTAAAGGTAAAGGCATAGACACTTTATTGGATGTCATCCAATTGGTTTCTGAAATTGAAGATTTGAAAGCCAACCCGAACCGTCTTGCCAGTGGTACTGTCATTGAAGCCAGACTGGATAAAGGTAGAGGCATTGTTACCACTGTCATCGTTACCAACGGGACATTAAAAGTCGGTGACAACGTGGTCGCAGGGAATACCTATGGTAAGATTCGTACCATGAATGACGACACCAAACGTCGTTATGACGAAGCCATCCCAGGTCAACCTGTGGAAATCACTGGTTTATTTGATATGCCTGAAGCGGGCGATATCTTCGTCGCGTTGAGCGATGAAAGACAAGCGCGTCAAATTGCTGAAGAACGCCAAGCACGTCAACGTGAAGGCGAAATGGCAAAACAAAAGAAAGCTTCTTTAAAATCCATGATGGAACAAGCAGAAGCGGAACAAAAAGAATTGGTACTCATCATCAAAGGGGATACCCAAGGGTCGATTGAAGCGTTGAAAGGCTCACTTGAAAAACTCGATATTGAAGGCTTACACGTCAATGTCATTCGTTCTTCAGTCGGTGCCATCACCGAAAGTGATGTATCTTTAGCCAGTGCATCCAACGCCATCATCATCGGGTTTAACGTTAGACCTACCAGTGTTGTTCGCGAATTCGCGAAGAGCCAAGGGGTTGAAGTGAGACTGTATAACATCATTTATAAAGCCATTGAAGACATCGAAGCAGCCTTGACAGGTATGTTAGCGCCTGAATTCGAAGAAGTGGTGACTGGACAAGCTGAAGTACGTTCCGTATTTAGAATTTCTAAAGTCGGTGCCGTTGCTGGTTGTTATGTGACCGATGGTGTCATCGAACGTAACTCATTGGTGAGAGTCATTCGTGAAGGTATCGTTGTTTATGAAGGCAAAATGGCTTCATTAAAGCGATTCAAAGACGATGCTAAAGAAGTCAAAGCTGGTTATGAATGTGGTATTTCCATTGAAAACTTTAACGATATTAAAGAAGGCGACATTATGGAAGCCTCAATTGAAAAAGAAGTGGAGCGTGGTTAACTATGTCAAGCATTTCCATCGAAAGATTGAATTCGTTATTCTTAAGAGAACTCGCTGTCATCATCAATCGTGAAAACAAATCCGATGTGGTGAACTACTATAATTTAACAGAAGTACGCATCACACGTGACTTGTCTTTCGCAACCGTGTTCTACACGATCTTGAATGATGATCCAGAAGTCATCAAAGTTGCACAAGCCAACTTGGACAAAATCAACAAACAAGTGCGTAAAGAACTTGCATCTAAAGTCAACAATCTACGTAAAATGCCAGAATTGGTTTTTAAGTATGATGAAGCCTTGGCTTATGGCAACAAAATTGATAAAATTCTTAAATCCATCGAATAGGACCCTACTGGGTCCTTTTTGTTCTAAATACCCCCATGATTTCACATGATATTAATAAATTCAAAAAAATTCAAAAATTGTATTGAAAATTCACAAGATGGTGTATAATAGAAGTAAGGAGGGGGAATTATGGCAATAGAATGGATTATGCCGAAGGACACTTTAGGCACTGTTACCTTCTATGACTCGAACATTACACTCAATAAAGTGGCTGCATCCTATTTTGTAGATGCATATAAAGTCATCGTTGGCATTGACAGAGAAAAAAGACGTGTCGTCATTAAAAATTTAAGTAAAGAAGAAGCCACTCGAGGCGATGTCAATAAAAATCATTTACTAGATGTCGCCATTAAGAAGAGTTATGGTCGAATCAGCAGTAAAAAAGTAGTGAGCGATATCGCATTGGTGACCAAGTTCACATTCACAAAAGATACCAATTATAAATATCGCGCTAAGTGGAATGCCACAGAAAGATTACTCGTCATTGAACTGGATGGGGAGGTAAAAAGCTAATGGAATTTTTAAATGATTATTTGATGATTATTATTTGGGCAGTTGTATTGGTAGGGACCATTTTAATCGAGTTTGAAACCTCTGATTTGGTTACAATCTGGTTTTCTGTCGGTGCGATTGGGGCACTGATTGCAGCTGCACTAGACATGAATTTCTTTGGACAAATCGCGATCTTCATCATCGTTTCGTTGGTGTTACTGGCGTTAACACGCCCATTGACCAAACGTTTCATGGACAAGGAAGTCATTAAAACCAATGCTGACCGTACGGTTGGTATGCATGGTGTCGTGGTTACTGAAATACCGTTTGATGGTAAAGGTGAAGTCAAAGTAGATTCTCAAATTTGGAGAGCCTTTACAACACAAAAAGATCCTATTCCAGTAGGAACACGTGTAGTTATTTTAGATATCGTGGGCAATAAGTTGCTTGTCGATGTCCTTAAAGAAGACTTATAAAAAGAAAGGATGATTTATAAATGTTTAACTTATTAGCTGTAGAACCGGGTACGATTGCATTAGTCATTCTACTCATATTGTTGTTGCTTGCAGTGATCATTGCGTTATCGAGTATTCGAATCGTTAGACAAACACAAGCATTGGTTATTGAAAGATTGGGTCGTTATTATGCGACATGGAACACAGGGATTCACCTATTGGTACCATTCATTGATCGCGTATCAAAAACGGTAACACTTAAAGAAATTGTTAATGACTATGCACCACAACCAGTCATTACCAAAGATAACGTTACGATGCAAATCGATACCGTCGTCTATTATCAAATTACCGACCCTAAAGCATTCGCTTATGGTGTAGATAATCCTAACCGTGCCCTTGAAACATTGACAGCAACCACGGTTCGTAACATCATCGGTGCCCTTGACTTAGATGAAGCGTTAACCAGCCGTGAACTCATCAACAGCAAAATGCGTATCATCTTAGATGAAGCGACAGACCCGTGGGGTATCAAAGTCGTTCGTGTGGAATTGAAGAACATCATCCCACCTAAAGACATCCGTGAAGCCATGGAAAAACAAATGAGAGCAGAACGTGAAAAACGTCAATCGATTTTGATCGCAGAAGGGGAAAGACAATCCGCCATCTTAAAAGCTGAAGGTTTCAAAGAATCTCAAATCCTTGAAGCACAAGCTCAAAAAGAAGCAGCCATTCTTAGAGCTGCCGGTGAAGCTGAAGCCATTTTAAAAGTCCAAGAAGCGACTGCAAAAGGGATCGAAATGGTTAAAAAAGCAGGTGCTGACAATTCAGTACTTACATTAAAAGCCTATGATGCATTGGTTGAAGTGTCCAAAGGTCAAGCAACCAAACTCATCATTCCTTCCGAACTTCAAGGCTTAGCAGGTTTAGTGACCTCTGCCAAAGAATTGTTTAGCGAAGATAAAAAATCGACAAAATAAACCAAAGAAACAGGCCTAAAAACCTGTTTTTTTTCGCGTTAAATGCCCTAACTATGATATAATTTGATGTAGGTGATACCATGATTGCAGAAGTGATGCTGGATTTAAAAACCACCCAAATCTTATCTGCTTACGATTATCTCATCCCCGATACATTGAAGGGATTTTTAGTCGTCGGGATGCGTGTGGTGGTGCCTTTTGGTAACACCACCCGTGTGGGTCTCATCACCGGAATCAAATCAACCTCTCTTGACGCAACCAAGTCCATTATAGAACCGTTTGATTTAGAGCCCCTGATTACCAAAGAACAGCTTCATTTGATTGATTATTTGGAAAAACAAGCCATGATACCTAAGCATTTAGCCTATGATAAAGTTGTGCCAAATGTCTTAAAAATCGACTATACCAAAAAGGTTCATGTTTTACAAAGACACTTATTGAAGGCACCTTTATTAGAACTTTTAACAAAGGACCATTCGGTATTTCAAAAAACGTGGATGAAACACTATCACGCATTTAAAACAGCGGAATCCAAGAAAATCATAGCCATTGAAACAGTCATAGAACAAAAGAAGTCGATTCAAATGATGATTTCATATGAAGCGACCGACTTTAAACCAAAGACCCCAAAACAACAAGCCCTGTGGCACTTTTTATCCACAGAGAGGACCATCGATGATATCCTTTCAGAAGGGTATACCAAAGCCATGTTGAAAACACTGATTGAACAAGGGTCTGTCAGCACCAAATCGATTGAAAAAATATCGACCCATCGTTCCTGGATTGCACAAGATCACAAAGTGTTAACCACGGCACAAAATCAAGCGATTGAGGATATCGCAACCGCCTTTAAAACCTATCAACGCTTTCTGCTCAAAGGGGTTTCAGCCTCTGGTAAAACCGAGGTATTTTTACAACTTTGTCGTAAACTACAACAGACCAATCAACAAGCACTCATCGTCACTTTAGATGAAGCATTGGTCGAACAAATGGCAGATTATATTTCACCTTATTTGAGTGTTTCAAAAATCCATTCCGGATTGACAGAACAACAAAAACTCGATGCTTACCGAGCGGTTCAACTCGGTGCATCGGATGTCCTCATCACAACCCCTTCTGGGATGTTTACCCCATTTCAATCGTTGGGATTGATTGTGGCTGACGAAGCTCAAGATAGCATCTATCTCGATTATGCAAAAACGGTCCATGGTTTGGATGTCTTGGTAGAAAGAGCGAAATACCATAAAGTGCCTTTGGTTTACGCATCCGCCACCCCACCAGTTCAACTATTGTACGATGCCCAAATGGGAAAGTTAAATTGGATTGAACTCACCGAAAAAGTCTACCAAACTGAGGATGACGTTATCGTGGTAGATATGAAAAAAGAACTCGAAAACGGGAACTTATCGATGTTGTCTAAAACGCTTCATGAAGCGATTAGCCAAACATTGAGAAATAGACATCAAGTCTTGATTTTAGCCAATCGACAAGGCTATGCACCTTATGTGATGTGTCGTAGCTGTGGACATGTGCCTACCTGTGAAAAATGCGACACCCCGTTGGTGTATCATAAAGAAAAACATAAACTCAAATGTCACCACTGTGGGTATGCCATCCCACCGGTGTATGTATGTGATGCTTGTGGCAGTGAGAAAATTAAACCGGTTGGGATCGCGATTGAACAAGTCGAATCTCACATCAAAATGGCTTTTCCAAGAGCCAAAGTGAGTCGATTAGATGCGGATAACACCACTAAAAAAGGTGTTTATGTCGATACGATTCAAGCATTCAAAGATAAGGAAATAGATATTTTAATTGGCACACAAATGATATCCAAGGGACATGATTTTGATATCCCTTTGGTCGGTATTTTATTGATTGACTCGATGTTAAAAGCACCTACCTATTTGGCCAATGAACGAACGTATCAATTGATCCGACAAACGATGGGTAGGGCTGGTCGAAAACAAGCGGGATTGTCGATTATACAAACCTATCAACCAGATCATTTTGTGATCAAAACCATTCAAGATGAATCGGCGTTTTATGAACAAGAACTCAATCGTCGAATGTTGGCGAAAAACCCACCCTATACCCAGTTGTTAACCTTGGTATTTAGAGGGAAAACATCAGAACAGACCGAAAAAGCCATCCAACGATTGAAACAAACCGTATTGGCTCGTTATTCTCAGTTTGAGATCATTGGACCCAGCGAATATCAACAACATACCTATAAATTGATGATTAAAACCCAAAAACGCCAAGATTTAAGTACCCTCATCGAATGGATCAAAAAAACATATGAAAATCCATCGCTATCGATTTCATTTTATCGATATAATGATGAAGTTTAGGAGAATTTAGATGAAAATAGTCTTCATGGGAACACCTGCTTATGCGGTACCTACCTTACAAATGTTACATGAACAATATGGGGTTGCACTGGTGGTAACCCAACCAGATAAAAAAGTGGGTCGTGCAGGCAAGGTTGAATTTTCACCCGTAAAACAATATGCCATGGCACACAATATCCCCCTATTTCAACCCATCAAAATGAAGTTGGACTACCAACCCATTTTGGATGTAAAACCGGATATCATCGTCACAGCTGCTTATGGACAAATGATTCCAAAAGCAGTGCTTGATGCGGGTATATCTGTCAATTTACACGGGTCATTACTGCCTAAGTATCGAGGTGGCGCTCCTGTTCAATATGCCATAAGAAACGGTGAATCGGAAACAGGTGTTACTTTGATGTATATGGCACCTAAAATGGATTCAGGTGACATCATCGAGATGAAAAACGTCAAGATTGAGTCAAATGATACCACCGATACCTTGATGGAAAAACTCAGTTGGGTGGCAAGAGACTTGCTTGAACAAAATCTACCCCTACTCATGAATGGCAAAGCCAAAAGAATTGCCCAAGATGAATCCTTGGTGAGCTTTGCACATAATTTAAAACCAACCGATGAATATTTAGACTTTAGACAAACCTATCAGCAAATCGATTGTCATTTGAGGTCCCTATTATCACAACCAGGCGGTTCAATATTCATTCAAAATACACGGATTAAGGTATACGAAATCGCAAAAAGTGATATAATATTAAGCGGAGTCCCTGGCGAGATTTTAAGCGATAAAAAGCACTTATACATCCGTTGTCAAGACGCGGTGGTTGAGCTTATTAAAATCCAACCTGAAAATAAGAAAATCATGATGGCAAGAGATTTTCTGAATGGACAAAAACTATTCGTCAAAGGAGACATCGTAACATATGAAGAAAAAAGTATTATTTAGCCGTGAAGAAATGACTCGTCTATGTGTCGAAGCATTGAAGAGCCGTGGCGTTTCTGTCGATGATATCGCGGACATTGCTTACAAACAACAAGCCCGATATACAGACAACATTAAATTTGAAACCTGTCGTGAATCTGTCCTTAAAGTCTTGTCATTAAGAGACATTTTCCACCATGTTTTATTATCTGTTGAAATTGATAAATTGGTTGAAAAAAAGATGTTCTCATCACCGATTCAGGACATCATCGAACAAGACTTGGGTCTGTTTGGTGTGGATGAAGTCTTAGGATTAGACGTTGCAAGATTATACGGCGTCATCGGTATGACCAACTTTGGTGACATCGATGTCAATAAACATGGCATTGTAAAACAGTTGAATGAAGATGGCAAAAAAGAAGGCATCGTCCATACATTCTTAGACGATATCGTTGGTGCGATTGCGGCTGCAGCTTCCACTAGAGTGGCACAAGTCATCAATGAAGACATCGCTCAAGAAGAACCACACAAACAAATCTCATTATTTGACTAACCATTTTTTAGGGGGACAAGCGTGAAAAAGGATAAATTTAAGCATTTAACCAAACACTTTTTTAGCCGCTTGTTTGGCTTTGAAGAAAATATCGATATCACAGACGATGTGATGGTGTTACACCGTCGAAACATCGTCATCAAGAATATCATCTTTTTATCGAATATCGTTTATTCGATCATATTATTCTTTATCGCAGCGGTAAACAATGAGCCATCTGACTGGCTCTTTTCTGCGTTGTCATTCCCATTCACTTTTTTCCTAAACAATGTCATTAACCGGTTGATATTTGGCGAAAGACACGATAAGACCAAACAAGAAGTCGCGATGTATGTTGAAGCGATTTATATGTTCATTTCAGCCATTTTGATCTATGCGAGATTGTATGGTAACTTTGAAACAGCAGCTTATATTTTGATTTATTATGCCGTGGTCGTTATTTCACTGTACCAAAGTCGTCGATTGATCATGTGGACGTTCCAAGGCATGGTCGCGGGGATTACATTTATCCATTTCGTTTGGACATACAAATTGACCGAACAGTATGAAGGTTTAGGTATCCTCGAGTTTTTAAAACAATTCCTACCAACCAAAGAAGCCCAAGATTTCTATCTGCGTATCGTCCTATTTACGATTTTCATGTTGGTTATTTATTCGATTGTATCGATGGGTGCTTACATGCAAGAAGAACGTAAAAATGAACTCATGAAACGTCGGGAAGTTCAATCGGATTTCACCAACATTGTCACGGATTTATACGCTGTGGTGTTATCTTCAAAACGGGCATTTTTGGATCGTCAACACATCGATTTGGTCTCCAAAATGAGCAGTCGTTT
>DJWH01000009.1:13776-26908 GCA_002441525.1 Acholeplasmataceae bacterium UBA6235
AAACGATTTCAATTGGCTCAAAAAGCCGAAGATATCGCAAGAGCACACATCGAAGGGGTGGCCAACGATAAGTTTGTCACAGAGATGAGGGCCATCCAACCGGCCATTGAATCTCAAGTCATTTTGTTGGCGGATTTATATGTCACGATGCGCAGTTCTAAATCGTATAAGAGACCTTATCCGAATGCTGCAGTCATCCAATTATTCGAAAAAAGCTTCTATGTTTATTTCGAATCTACTTTGGTTGAACGCTTCTTAAAATTCAAAACAGACTTCGAAAAAATTTACAATGAATATTGATTCAAAATGACTTGCAAAAACAGAAACACATGTTATAATAGGTATGCTTAATTAACTGAATCCAATCTTATTAAGAGCTACGGAGGCTAGTCGCCTGTGATGTAGCAGCAACCTGCTTAAGCAAGGTGCTAATGACGAGGGGTACAACCCAACAATGAGAGATTAGAAACTCTTTTCGTTGGGAAAGAGTTTTTTTGATATTTGGAGGTAAAAAACATGGAAAGAAAACTATTTACATCAGAATCGGTGACCAGTGGTCATCCAGACAAAATATGTGACCGTCTATCTGACGCCATTTTAGACGCGATTTTAAAAGAAGACAAGGACGCTCGAGTCGCTTGTGAGACCGCTGTGACCACCGGACTTGTTTTGGTGATGGGTGAAATCACCACTAAAACGTACGTGGACATCCAAACCATTGTCAGAAATACCGTTTCAGACATCGGATATGATCGTGGTAAATATGGGTTTGATGCTGAAAACTTAGCGGTTTTGGTATCGATCAATAACCAATCGCCTGACATCGCGATGGGTGTCGATGAATATGAAGGCCATGAACAAGGGGCAGGCGATCAAGGCTTGATGTTTGGATTTGCTTGTGACGAAACCGATAATTATATGCCGCTACCAATTGAACTGGCACACCGTTTGGTCAGACGATTAGATACCGTTAGACACGAAAATATCTTGGATTTCTTACGTCCAGATGGTAAAGCTCAAGTGACGATTGAATACGATGAACATGACCGTCCAGCACGTATCGATACTGTTGTTGTGTCTTCTCAGCACGCTGACATCGATATCGAAGTTGTACGTGCAGGCATCAAAAAAGAAGTCATTGATGCGGTATTACCAAAAGAACTTGTCGATGAACATACCAAATTTATGATCAACCCAACTGGTAAATTTGTGGTGGGTGGTCCTAAAGGAGACTCTGGTTTAACCGGTCGTAAGATCATCGTCGATACTTACGGTGGTTACGCAAGACATGGTGGTGGTGCATTCTCGGGTAAAGACCCTTCAAAAGTGGACCGCAGCGCCTCATATATGGCAAGATATATTGCGAAAAATGTCGTTGCGAGCGGGGTTGCTTCTAAGTGTGAAGTACAACTCGCCTATGCCATTGGTGTAGCGAAACCAGTATCCATTCGCATCGATACTTTTGGTACAGCCAAAGTCGAAGACCATCAAATCGTGGAAGTCATTCGAAATCATTTCGATGTTACCCCAAAAGGTATCATAAAAACGTTGGACTTAAAGCGTCCAATCTACCAACAAACCGCGAATTACGGCCACATGGGGCGTAGTGATGTGGAATTACCATGGGAACGTTTAGATAAGGTTGATTTCTTTAAGCATTTATTATAAAATAAAGTAGGTGATTCTATGGAATATAAAGACGTTTTAGCGACATATGAAGCGAAGCGATTGGAGATGTATCAAGCCTACCAATCGAACATGAAAAAAGGTTTCTTGTTATTGATTGTGTTGGTGGGCATCTATTTTCTAGCGAAAGCAGGACAAATCGCCAGTGAATACCGTAAACTCACCAAAGAAAAAATCATCAAAGCGTTGATTGAATCCCAATATGAAGAAGCGGATTATAGACCACAAGATTCGATTTCATTGGCGCACATCAATGGGTTAAACTTCTATCAAAGACCTGACCGTTTTCACGGGGAAGACTTGATGAGAGGTAAATACAAGGGTGTTCGTTTTGCTTGTTCAGATATTCACATGGAAGAACGTGTTGAACATCGCGACTCTAAAGGCAACGTGACCTATTCATACCAAACGATTTTCAAGGGTCGTTGGTACACATTTGACTATGAAAGAGATTTTGCACAAATCCTTCAAGTTAAAGAAGGTCGATTTGTCGGTGCAGCCGCTCGAGGACTTAAAAAATATGAAACCGAATCGGTGCAATTCAACAAGAAGTTTAAAGTATTCGCATCCGATGAACAATATGTATATTACCAACTTACCCCAGTATTGATTGAAAAGATACTGGAAATGGAGAACATGCACCGAGGGCACTACCAAATGATGTACTATGCAAATCACTTGGATGTCGCTGTGTATGATTCATCCGATTCATTCGAATTAAAATTGAAAACACCGCTAACGATGGAAACCATTGGACACATCTTAAATGATATTGATATGCCAGCCGCAATCATCAATGAGTTCAAGTTGGATAGCGAAAAGTTTAAAAAACAATAGGAGGATTGAAATATGGATACAGGACTTGTCGTTTTATTTGTAGTACTCGGTTTACTGTTAGTCATTGTTTTATGGGTCATCGGCACCCTCAATACCTTCAACAGACTTTTAGTCAAAGTTGATGAAGCTGAATCTGGTATTGATGTTGCTTTAACAAAACGCTTTGACTTATTAACCAAAATGGTTTCAGCAACCAAAGGTTATGCTGACCATGAAAGAAAAACTCTAGAATCCGTCATCGCAATGCGTCAACCGGCACACGGTGCACCGATTGGTGAAAAGCAAGCATTCGCGAACCAATTATCCGATTCGATGGCACGTTTAAATGTGGTTGTTGAACAATACCCACAACTCAGAGCATCGGAAAACTTTGCTAAATTACAAAGTGCAAGCTCAGAAGTAGAAGAAAACCTTCAAGCAGCAAGACGTGTTTACAACGCGAACGTTTCTTATTACAATCAAAAGATTGTGGTATTCCCAAGTTCGATGATTGCCAATTGGAAAGGCTTTACAAAACGTGACTTCTTTGAAGCGGAAGCTCAAAAACGTCAAGACGTAGAATTTAAGTTCTAATATAAAAAACGCTTCGGCGTTTTTTTGTGTTAAAAGATGGGGTTTGGTTGTAATCCAACCCCATTTATAGTAATATACTATAGAGATATTATCCAAAGAAAGTGTGATTCGATGTTTAAAAAATGGTTTGACTCTGGACTAAAAGAATTGAAAAAAGCGAAACCAGTCGCTGATAGAATTGAAAAACTGTCCTCTTCCGTGGCTGCTTTAAGCGATGAAGAGCTAAAAAATAAAACCGAAGAGTTCAAGCAACGCTTCCAACAAGGGGCATCTTTAGATGACTTGATGGTAGAAGCCTATGCGGTGGTACGTGAAGCTTCAAGACGTGTGACTGGCATGTACCCATATTATGTCCAATTGCTCGGTGCGATTGCGATTCATGGTGGGAACATTGCCGAAATGAAAACCGGTGAAGGTAAGACGTTGACCGCTGTCATGCCAGCTTATTTAAACGCTTTAAATGGGTTAGGTGTTCACATTGTCACTGTCAACGAATACCTCGCTAGACGTGAAGCTGAAGGTGAAATTGGCGATATTTACCGTTTCTTAGGCTTAACTGTGGGTCTAAATATCCGTGAATTGACCCCTGATCAAAAGAAAGAAGCCTATGCTTGTGATATTCTATACTCAACCAACTCAGAATTGGGTTTTGACTATTTAAGAGATCACATGGTGTTGTATGCGAAAGACATGGTTCAAAAACGTGGTCTAAACTACGCCATCATCGACGAAGTTGACTCCATCTTAATCGATGAAGCGAGAACCCCACTCATCATCTCTGGTGGTGCAAAACAAAATCAAAACTTGTATGCAGCCGCAGATCGTTTCGCAAAATACTTAAAAGATGAAGATTATATCATCGATATTGAATCCAAAACCATTGAACTATCCGAATCGGGGATAGTTCGTGCAGAACAAATGTTCCGTATCGAAAACTTATATGATATCAACAACGTTACATTATTGCACCATATCAATAATGCATTAAGAGCGAACTACATCATGTTTAGAGACAAAGACTACATGGTTGTCGATAACGCTGTTCTGATCATTGACCAATTTACCGGTCGTGTTTTACCAGGTAGACAATTTTCTGAAGGTCTTCATCAAGCCCTAGAAGCCAAAGAAAATGTGGAGATTAAAAAAGAAACCGTTACGGTTGCAACCATCACCTATCAAAACTTCTTCAGAATGTATAAAAAGCTATCGGGTATGACCGGTACCGCTAAAACCGAAGAAGAAGAATTTAGAGAAATCTATAACATGTATGTCGTCGAAGTCCCTACGAATGAACCTGTCATTCGTGTGGATGCGCCAGACTTCCTATTTGTCACTTTAGAAGATAAATATAACGCCCTCATCGATGATGTCCAAGAACGTCATGAAAAAGGACAACCGATTCTCCTCGGTACGGTGGCGGTAGAAACCTCAGAAGTATTATCCAGACTACTTACCCGTCGCGGTATCAAACACGACGTATTGAATGCCAAGCAACATGAACGTGAAGCCGATATCATTGCGAAAGCAGGTCATAAATACGCGGTTACCATCGCGACCAATATGGCCGGTCGTGGTACCGATATCAAATTGGGTGAAGGGGTTGTTGAACTGGGTGGTTTAGCCGTTATCGGTTCTGAACGCCATGAATCCAGACGTATTGACAATCAGTTGAGAGGTCGTTCAGGTCGTCAAGGAGACCCAGGTTATTCGAGATTCTACCTATCCGCAGAAGATGAACTATTGATGCGTTTCGGTGGCGAAACCTTCAAACAACGTATCGCGATGATCTCCAAACTCAATACCGATAAGGAAGCGACCAAGCCTCAACCGCTCGAATCGAAAATGTTCTCTAGATTCGTTTCATCTGCTCAAAAACGTATTGAAGGTCAAAACTACGACACCCGTAAAACCGTCTTGAAATACGATGACGTATTAAGAAAACAAAGAGAAATTATGTACGCTGAACGTACATTTGTACTCACAGAAGCCAACATTGAACCATTTGTCATCAAAGCCATTGAATCCTATATCGATAGTGCCGTAGCACCACTCATGGTTCAAGTCGGTAAGAACAAATTTGAAATCAATGACGAAGCAATTCATGTCACCTTCGATGGGGTTTTATTCGTTCGTGGCACAGTGGATAAGCAAAAACTTACAGAACTCGATGAAAAAGGCATTCCAGCCTATTTGAAATCCTTGGCGATGCATGAGATTGAAAACAAAAAGGCTCAATTCCCTGAAGAAATCTTCAATGAATTCCTTAAAGTGATTTCATTGCGTGTCATCGATACCTTCTGGATGCGCCATATTGACCAAATGAGTGAACTTAGACAAGCCGTTACCCTTCAACAATATGGACAAGCTAACCCGTTACAAATTTATCAAAAAGAAGGTTTCAATAAGTTCCGTGAAATGACATTAAACATTTCTAAGGATATCGCAACCTATGTATTGCGTGCCCAAATTCGTGTCAATTCTGAACGCGAAGAAGTGGTTAAAAACACCAAGACCAATGAAGGTGGCGAACTTCGAAACAAAAAGCCATCCAAGGTCAAACAAAACCACAACCAACGCAACATGCCTAACTGGAAACGTCGCTAAGCTTAAAACACTCTTCGGAGTGTTTTTTTTCGATATAATATAAGTGAGGTGGTTTTATGGATATCACAAATGAATCGATTCAACCGTATATAGAACAACTGAGCGCTGACCGTTATGAAGCCATTTTATGGATTGTTAACGAGATGAAACAAATCACGAATAGAGAACCAAAATTGTGGGGGACCATCATCGGATTTGGAAAACTTTATTATAAATATAAGACCGGACATGATGGCCATATGCCGATTTTAGGCTTATCCAGTCGAAAACAAGCGATTACCCTTTATTTGACCTATAATGTCGAACAGTATGAAGAAATTAAAACGCTTGGCAAATGTACCTATGGAAAAGGGTGTTTGTACATCAAAAAACTGAGTGATGTGGATTTGAATGTTTTAAAAAGATTGATGCGAAAATCATATGAAGATGCTTTGAAGTACGATTTTATAACCCTCATTGAATAACATATAACCGCTTTATCTAGTGTTAATCTTATAACTTTGTTATAATGGAATTGAGGTTATATTATGGAACGTTATGAATTAAATAAATACTTAGAGTCGTTTGATTCGCGTTTAGCGGATTTACAAAAAGCACTCGACATGGACAATTTAAAACAACAGTTTTTAGAAAACAGCCGATTGATGTCCGCGGCTGATTTTTGGGATGATGTCAAAAGCGCTCAAAAGATGATTGAAAAAACCAATCAACAAAAAGAACAAATTGACACCTATGAGTCGTTATATCAACAATACAAGGCATTAGAGGAACTCGCAGCCGTCACCGATGATCAATCGGAGGACTTTTTAATGATCACAGATGAGGTTTATGTCTTAGATAAAGCATTGAAGACTTTTGAAACATTGACTTTATTAAATGAACCTTATGACGATTTACCAGCCATTTTAGAACTCCATCCAGGGGCTGGCGGTACCGAGTCACAAGACTGGTGTGAAATGCTTTATCGCATGTATCAACGGTACGCGGTACGAAAAAACTATAAGATTGAAGTATTGGATTATCAAGCAGGTGAAGAGGCTGGCATTAAAAGTGTGACCATTCGCATCAAAGGTAAGTACGCTTATGGCTATTTGAAGAGCGAACATGGCGTCCATCGCTTGGTTCGAATCTCTCCATTTGATTCCAATGCGCGAAGACACACCTCGTTTGTGTCTGTCGAAGTGATGCCAGAAATCGATCAACGGATCGATATTCAAATCAAAGACGAAGACATTAAAGTGGATGTCTATAGAAGCAGTGGCGCAGGTGGACAAAGTGTCAATACCACCGATAGTGCCGTTCGTGTGACCCATTTACCGACCAACATCGTTGTTACGTGTCAAAATGAACGCAGCCAAATCAAAAATAAAGAAGTCGCGATGGACATTTTACGTTCAAAATTAGCGGTATTAGAGATTGAAAAACAAAAGAAATTACTTTCCGAAATCAAAGGGGAACAAAAAGACATTGGTTGGGGTTCACAAATCCGCTCCTATGTGTTCCACCCCTATCAAATGGTGAAAGACCATCGAACAGATTATGAAACCAGTCAAACGGTTTCTGTGATGGATGGCGAAATCGATGGCTTCATCAACGCGTACTTAAAGTCAGGTGATTAGATGATTAAAAAACTCGCAATTGAATATGCACAAATCGCTTTCGGGGTTACCATCATGACCCTTGGTTTTTACTTTTTTCTACTCCCTGAAAACCTCGTTATTGGGGGGGTCATGGGGATTGCAGTCATATTTAAAGCACAGATCAATCCTTCCATTATTGTCTTTATCCTCAATACATTTTTATTATTTTTAGGCTTAATTGTTCTAGGTAAAGATTTCTTTATGAAAACTATTTTCGGTTCACTGGCATCACCAGTGATTCTGTTTATATTAGAGACCCTCGGCGCGAATGACGCTTGGATTATGAACCAACTCACCGAATCGAAATTGCTCATCGCTGCAGTTTCAGGCTCTATTTTGGTAGGTGTAGGTTTGGGTATTGTATTCCGCTTTGGCGGTACTACCGGTGGGATGGATGTCTTACAAAGCATCATTCATAAAAAACTGCACATCCCTTACCAAATCATATTTTATTTCACCGATGGGTTAGTTGTTCTACTATCCTTGGTATTCTTTAGAGACATTGAACTATTCATTTATGCAGTCGCGAGCGTGTTCTTGATTTCAATCATCGTCGATAACGTATCGATTAAAGGACGCGCTGGTCAGACCATATTTGTGGTGACGAAGAAACCAGATTTAATCAAACAAGCGATTTACGATACGATTGACCGTGGTTGTACACTGATCGATTCTGAAGGTGGATTCAGTGGTCACAAAGGCAAAATGGTCATCTGTACGATGCGTAATCGTGAAGTCAATAAAATGCGATCGGTCATTGAACGCATCGATCCTGAATCTTTTACCTTTATGACCGATACGAAAGAGGCGGTTGGACGTGGATTTAGTAAAGAATAAGAAAATCTATGTATCGATTATCATCAGCCTAGTTATAGGTTTTTTAAGTGGGTGTGAAGTCACATTACCCACTTTTTTAACTAAACCAGACCTGTATGAGATCTATTCGATTTTAGATCAGTACTACTACAAAGACTTGGATTTTAAACTAGAAGATGTGGAAAGTGTCGAAGCGTTATTTGAACGATTAGATGACCCATATACTTACATGTATGTCCCCAACACCCGAACCATTGAACTCGATGAATCCTATTATGGTATCGGTGTAACCATCATCGATGATGACTTGGGACTACTGGTTGGCAATGTCAATCCTTTGGCCAATTTGAATGGTAAAGTATACATTGGTGACATCATCACAGCCGTCAATGATACTGTACTAGAAACGTTATCTTATGAAGAAAAAACCGCTTTATTATCCGGTGAACTCAATGATGAATTTAATTTGACCATCCAACGGGGTGATCAAGTAATGACTACCACGGTGACCATCAGTGAAATACCCATCAATTCTGTGACATCAACAGTGTATGAAAATAAAATAGCTTATATTGATATCAACCGATTTGCTGGAAAAACAGGGCTCGCATTCAGAACTGAACTAGCCTTGGTTGAAGCCCAAAATCCGACAGGTTTGATCATCGATGTCAGAGACAATGGGGGCGGCTATTTAACCGCAGTTGTCGATATCATCGCACAGTTCGCAACAGGGAATGAACCTGTCGTGACCATGCACCGAATCTATGATGACCACAAAACCAACTATTATGGCAACCCTGATAATGTTAAGAAAACGTATCCAATTGTCATTTTAATGAATGAACATAGTGCGTCCGCGTCAGAAGTATTGGCGATGGCGTTAAGAGAAAATGGTAGTTATCCACTATTAGGCACCCAATCTTTTGGTAAATTTGTGTATCAAACCACCTTTGTTTTGAATCGACAAGGGAAAGAAATGTATCTCAATATGACGGAAGGTTTTTGGTATTCTCCAAATGGTAACACTGTAGAAGGTGGAATTGTTCCGGATGTCGTCATCGAACAAAGCGGTTTACTATCGAGAACATATCCTATTTATATACAGGAATGGATATTGGGCGATGATTTGACCGAATTTCAAGCGCTAATTGACGTCTTAAATATGACTGAAGATAGCCTTGAAGACCGCTTTGATGTGCTCACCTTGGATGCAGATTTATCGACAAAAATCAGTGCCTATCAAACGCAGTTTAATCTACAAGTCACAGGTACACTTAATTATGAAACAACCATGCACCTAATCGATGCCTATCGTTTATATCGAGAACAAGTCAATTATGACTTACAACTCCAACAAGCAATTGCGTGGATGGTGAACGATGAAAGTTGAGAAATTAGAACGTATTCGTTATGGGTATAAAGTTACCATCGATGGGCAAGTCTTTGCTTTAGATGAAGAGACCATCGTCGTATTCAAACTTCGTAAAGATACAGAGATGGATGATAAGACATGGAAAAAAGTATTAGACGCAGATAAAATCAATATTCAAAAACGTAAAGCGATTGTGCACCTCAAAAAGCCACAAACCGTCTATGAATTTAAATCTTATCTAAGAAACTTAGGTGTGAGTGAATCAAACATTGAATCATGGACCTCAACCTATAAAAAACTGGGCTACTTAGATGATTTCGAATATGGTAAACTATTGGTAGAAGGGTATCAATCCACATATGGCTCAAAAAAGATTGAATCACTCCTTAAAAACAAAGGGATTCATCCCGATGTGATTGAACGATTATTACCGAAAAACGACGATGTTTTAAAAAAACTTGTCCAAAAATCCTGTAAATCGATTCAAAAACCGACGTATATTCAAGCTAAAAATACCATTATTAGACAATGGTTAGGTAAAGGCTTTATTTATGAAGATATCGAGAAGTATGTAAATGCCTATTTGGATCCAAATCGCTTCAATGAAGCAGATACGATTCAAAAAGAATTTAAGAAATTGAAAATCAAGTACGAGCGTACTTATCAAGGCTATCAACTGAAACAAAAAATCATCCAAGCACTTCGACAAAAAGGGTTTAACGGTCAAAAGATCGAACAATTATACCGAGAAATGGAGAATGATTATGTACAAGATTTCGAATGACGATGCTTATTTCTTTATGCAAGGCAAACTCTATGATGCCCATCGCATTTTTGGTGCGCATTTAATCAAAGATGACCAAGGGTATATCACGGGAACAAGATTCACAGTGTACGCACCGAACGCGGTCATGGTATCTGTGGTCGGCGAATTCAACAACTGGCAAGAACATGCCCATACATTAAGCAAAATCGACGATATCGGTATATGGTCGATTGAGATTCCTTGGAATTTAGAATGGGCAAAATATAAATACGTCATTTTCACCAATCAAGGCAAATTGTATAAGGCAGACCCTTATGCAAAATTCGCCGAAAATAGACCGAATACCGCATCAAAAGTCTATGATATCGATGGGTATGAATGGCACGACCAAGACTGGATGTATACGAAAACCAAAGTATATGACAAACCTGTGATGATTTATGAAATGCACATGGGCTCCTGGCGTACCAAATACGGACAATTCTTTCAATTCAATGAAATTGTCGAACAATTGATTCAATACCTCAAAGAACAAAATTTCACCCATGTGGAATTGATGCCAATATATGAACACCCACTCGATGATTCATGGGGCTATCAAGGCACAGGTTATTTCGCAGCTACCGCGAGATATGGGGTGCCAAAAGACTTGATGTACATGATTGACCGTTTACACCAAGAAGGGTTTGGCATCATCATAGACTGGGTTCCTGGCCACATTTGTAAGGATGCCCATGGTTTGTATTTCTTTGATGGTTCACCATTATATGAACACGATGAATCATGGAAACGTGAAAATGAAGTTTGGGGTACTGCCAACCTCGATTTATCAAAACCACAAACCAGAAGTTTCCTTATTTCCAATGCGTGTTATTGGATGGACTATTTCCATGTCGATGGGTTTAGAGTCGACGCTGTTTCTAACCTATTATATTACTTGGGTGACTCTCGTAACGGTACCGACCAAGGGGCCATTGACTTCTTAAGACAACTTTCTCACGTCATTTTCGGGAAAGATGACCGCATTCTATTCATGGCAGAAGACTCCACCGCATTTGAAGGTGTCACCAAGCCAGTAGATGCAGGTGGGATTGGTTTTAACTACAAGTGGAACATGGGTTTCATGAACGATGTCCTCAGGTATTTCAAACGTGATCCAATTCACCGTAAATGGCATCACCATGACATTACCTTTGGTTTAACCTATGCATTTTCCGAACAGTTTGTTTTACCATTCTCACACGATGAAGTCGTTCATGGCAAAGGAACTTTACTCACGAGAATGCCAGGCGATTATTGGCAAAAATTCGCGAACTATCGTTTGTTGATGGGACTATATATGACCCACCCAGGGAAGAAACTCTTATTCATGGGTCAAGAGTTTGCACACTTCCAAGAATGGAGTGTTCACCGTCAACTCGATTGGAACCTATATGAATTTAAATCACACCATTCAGCCAATGAATTTGTCAGAGATTTACTCTATTTATATAAGTCTGAAGGTGCATTACATGAACTTGACCATCAAAAGGAAGGGTTTGAATGGATCGATTCGACCAACGCCGATCAATCTATTTTCTCCTATATCCGATATGGTAAAAATCGTGAAGACCATGTGATTGTCGTACTCAATATGACGCCAGTGGTCTACCATCAATATGAAATTGGTGTACCGATGAAAGGTACGTATGATGAAATCATCAACAGCGATCTTTTAAAGTACGGTGGATCAGACCAATACAACGGTTTACCACTGCATACACATGAAGGAAAGTGTCATGGGCAAGAACAGTTCGTTAAGATGACCATTGGGCCGTTAACGGCACTTATACTAAAGTATCGCAAATAAAAATGTAATCGTTTGCAACAGAGAAGGCACCTTTTGATGAGGTGCCTTTATGGTATAATCACAATGGATCAATATTGTAAGGAGAATACACATGTCAAATATATTTGAAAATGCGTCCACGTTTAAGAAAGCATTCATCGAACAAGTGGAAAAGACATATGCACTCGATTTTAAAGAATCCAGTAGTTATCAACAATATGTCGCTCTAGGGACTTTACTCAAAGAGCACATTTCACTCGACTGGAAAGAAACCAAGAAAATCGAAGCGGATCAACGTCAAGTCTACTATTTCTCGATGGAGTTTTTGATGGGACGTATGATTACCAATAACTTAATGAATGCAGGGGTTTATGATGTCGTTAAATCGGCGTTTGATGACCTCGGATTAGACATCAATGAAATCGAACACAAAGAAACCGATGCCGGGTTAGGCAACGGTGGCTTGGGTCGTTTAGCGGCTTGTTTCATGGACTCTGTCGCTGCTTTAGCATTACCAGTCCATGGTAACTGCATCCGCTATCGCTACGGGTTCTTTAAACAAAAAATCGAAAATGGTTATCAAGTAGAATACCCTGACCGTTGGTTAAAAGACATCCACGTTTGGGAAGTCAGACGCGATGAAGAAGCGGTAGATATTCCATTTTATGGGTATATCGAACTATCTGTAACCGATGGTAAGCTCAATGTGTTCCACCGCAATGCCGAATACGTTAAAGCTGTACCATATGATGTACCGATTGTAGGGTATAATAACCAAGTCGTGAACACCTTACGTCTATGGAGTGCTGAACCTAGTGACCGCTATCAAAATCAAGGTGGCACATTTGATTACCATAAGAAATTAAGACAAATTTCGGAAATGCTTTACCCAAATGACGATACCGATGAAGGTAAAATCTTAAGACTTAAACAACAATACTTATTCTCAAGTGCTGGCGTTAACGCTGTCATCAAAAAACACAAAAAGTTGTTTGGTACTTTAGAAAACC
>DJWH01000092.1 GCA_002441525.1 Acholeplasmataceae bacterium UBA6235
AAACGTTTGAGTTGTCTTTTCGCGTTCATGATGAGAGCGTCTTGATAGAATAAATCGCCACAAGCATAGCCTGTGATCGATAATTCTGGACATAACGCAACCCCAACATCCAATGTTTGAATGGTTTTGAGGATTTCAGAAACGTTATATTCGGGGTTCCCTACTTCTAGACTAGGGGTAACCAACGCAATTTTAAGGAAGCCTTGATGATACATAGAATCACACTCCGTATAGATGGTGCTTTTGGATATAATCGTATACCGGTTCGTCAATCAGGTGTTTAAAGGATTTAGGGTCTTGTCTAAACAGGGTAGATGACATCGGGATATCGAGTTCGATGGTTTCAAATTGGTGTTGATGGTCTGGATAGTGTTGTGCAATGATGTTTCTCACAGAACCTTGACGGTCTATCGCGATGAACTGGTTTTCAGCCATCAATCTTGGGTATTCGATCCAATTGGGTAAATCGAGGACATTGTCTAAACCCAAGACAAATTTGACCTCAGTCTGATAAAGATATTTGAAGTGGTCAAGTGCACTGATGGTGCCTTTAAACGCTTCTGTTTGTTCAAAGTCAGAAACGAGGACGTTTGGATGGTTAGCAGACAACAGTTCAAGCATCGCTTTCCGATGATGAAAGTCCACGAGTTGTGCCTTAGGATAGGCTTTCCCCACAGGGATGAAAATAAACAGCGACGGCTGATAGGTTTTCATCAGTGTTTCAAATATGATTTTGTGTGCTTTGGTTGGGGGATTGAACGCCCCACCATATACTAAGATCATGGCCTCACCCAATTCATTATATCACACAATATGACTATTTATAGTCACACATGAATGCATTGACCTATGATATAATAGATAAGAAGTATCACTTTTTTAAGGGGTAGTCATGGATATTAAGGAAGACTTGAAACCCAAAGACGAAAACGAACATACGTTTAAGACGATTGAAGCGAAACCGGTAGATTTACCAGAGGATTTCGATTATTTTGGGCAAAAATGGCATACACGCATTTTATCGAAAATCTTGGTGTTTTTAATCAAGATTGTTTTTGTCTATTTTTACGGATTCATCTTCTTGCGTTTTAGAGTTAAAAATAAGAAAATATTCAAAGCCTACAGAAAAAAAGGCGCGGTCATCGTATCCAACCACGTCCATCAATTTGATTCCTTTTTATTAGGGGCTTCCTTCTTTCCAAAACGAATCTATTACACCATGTTAAAAACCAACCTAGGCTTACCCATCGTTGGTAAGTTATTCCACATCATTGGTGGCGCACCGATTCCAGATTCTAAAGAAGGGATCATCCGTTACCAAAAGTTACTCAATGAACGTTTATCGGGCAATAATATGATCGCAGTATTCCCTGAAGCGTCCCTAAGACCGTACTGTGACCACATCCGTCCATTTAAAAAAGGAGCATTTCGTTTCGCTTTTAACGCGAATGTTGATATAATACCTATGGTATTTATATTTAAGAAGCCTAAAGGGCTTTATAAGTACTTAAAGCGCAAGCCATGCGTAGAACTGCACATATTACCGCCCTATCAATTGAAGCATTTAGAGACGAAATATGAAACATTATCTTACAATACGGATGAACTCCAAAAGATAATTACTGCATACTACACGACGCATAGTGACTACGTAGGAGGTAATTAAATGGATTCTCGTGAGACCTATTTCAATAAGTTACGCAAAAAAAATCTTCGTATCACCAATAGCCGTAAAGCGATGATTGACGTCCTTGAAAATAACCATTTAACCTTCAAGGAAATTCAAACTGCGCTTGCGAAAAAAGGGTTTACGAATATATCGACGATTTACAACAACTTGGATTTTTTAATCGAACAACGCATCGTGGTTGAACTGTTCATCAACGATACCAAGTATTATGACCTCGCGATTGACAACCCAATGCACAACGCCGATAGCCATATCCACGTAGTCGTCAAAGATACCAATAAGATTACCGAAATCAATAATACCGATGTCTTCGAATTCATCAAACAAATCCCTGAACTCAAGGATTTACAAATTGATTATGTCCGTATCACCATTGGTGCGAGAAAGAAAAAAACATACTAAATACAACACCCCATTCGATGATGAATGGGGTGTTTTTTGTCTATTCAGAAAGATTTGTTTCTATTAATGACTGTATTCAATGGGGTTGATCTGATAACTTTTACAATCGTTTATCGGATCAAATTAGGATACATCTCATAATATCTGCTTTCAAGTTTAGCGATTGCATTCGGATAAGGATTGTCCCAAAATTCATAGAGTTTATAGATTGGAACTATGTTTCGTTCAGCCAAAATGTGATCTGTTGGTGTATTTGAATAGGTTAACGTTTTATTGAGTACTTCTTCGATTGTATCTATAGCACTTGAAGTAACCACCGTCAGTTGGATTTTACTGATTGAAGCGTAGGTTTGAAATAGTTCGTCTGATATAGGTAAAACCACAGGTTTTTCAAGTAAGGTTTGTTTTAAGTAGCCATAACCTTCTGCATTCAAATCACGACTTTCGATTTGAAGATTGATTTCGTTATGAAAACCTGTCATATACCCGACAACAAAATGGGTACCGTATTTATCATAAAACTGTTGACTGGTCATTTCGTTATTATTGAGTTTCGTCATATCCTGTAAAAATGAAGTAGACAGATACTCACCATAATTAAGAACACTATAGGATTCTAAGTAATACATATCATCATGACAAGTACGTAAAATAGATACTGACAAATGTTCGTTTTCCATGGAGAATGTCGTATTTGTCTGATAATCACACTGACTCATCCCTGCTACCTTGATATTCAAATTTATGATTTTAGTGGCATCAAATATCGATGTTTTAATGGAAAACTCATGATAATTATCTAAACTAACCAGGTAGATTGAATCAAATATATCGATTGTCTGTGACCGATTGAGTACTAGGTTTGTCCCATATTCAAGGGGTTCTTTCTCTTCATCAGAGATGATTGGGCTATTCGGATTCTTTTTACTTTGGCATCCAGTTAGGATAAATAAAACGAGTACAACCATTAAGATTTTTTTCATAGGATTCACCACCTCATTAGTATATATACAGTATAACATGAACTATTAACTTTTTGAATATTATTATTCATATCATTTGATAGAAAAAAACAATACCTCATGATTGAGATATTGTTACGTTCATTTACCAATGATTAACCACGCGTTCCGCGAAACCCATGACGTTATGAAATTCGATTTTCTGACCATTCTTTAAGGTGAAATAGCCACTGAATTTGCCAAAGACTTGATGTTGAATGGATTTGATGACTACCACATTAGACGCGCTTTGACGGTCTAAAATTGGATGAAATGTGAGTTCAATATCACCAGATTTAGAGGTGAATGTCCAAGGACTCATGTAATCATATTGGTCATGCTTCTTTGGAATATTGAAAGTGATGTCTTCAAACTTATAGCACTGTCCATCGTAATAAAACATGTTTTCACTGGCCTTTGAGGTATCCCCAAAGCCGTAACCCAAGTTAAAGCCAATGCGCTTGCCTTCGAATAAATCAGAAGCACTGGACCAATACCAGGTATTCTTATAGGTCCAAACACCTCTACCCCAGTCGAGTGTGCCAAACGAGTGAATAAGAGGGAAAGTATCTTGTCCAATCGTATAACTACCGGAGACATCCATCAAATTGATTTTGTGGTTGTAATAGAAATGTCCTTTGGTTTCAAACGGCGTCGCGATCACCATGGAGCTGTTTTCTTTTTCGGTTAAAACAATATCTGCGGATAGCGTTTTATTGTCTTTAAAACGGTCCATCCTAACCTTGAGATGTCGCTTATCATTTTCGATTAAAAATTCAAACGAGAATCCCTTCTTTTGAAAGACCACGTTGCCGACCCTCGATGAACTTGGCATACCTAGTCGCTTCATTGGGAAAAAGCCCATCGGTGATTTGGTATGTTCAGTTTTATGTTCAAAATCAAAGGTGGTGATGGAAACCAGCCACATGTACGAATTATCAGCGACCGTAAAAGCGATGCCGTGTTTATGATTACCGATGTAGTAGTAATCCCATTCTTTGGTGCGCATCCCTTTGACGGTGATGTCTTTACGGTCATACGCACGAATCAAATCTTCGTGATAGCCCGCTTCGATGAGATTGCCTCGTTCATCGAGTAAAGGGCCTTTGGTCAAACGATTTTCCACAATAACACCTCTTTTATACTTTCAGTATAGCATAGGAAAAGAAAAAGCGTGAAATCATCACGCTTTTAACTGAGTAATTGTTCAAAAAAAGACTTAATTTTTGAATATTTAATGGGGTTCGTTTGAATGGTATTAGACAAAATATCTTTATGGCTTTGTAAGAAGGATTCTTTTAAAGCGGCATCCCCTTGAACCACCAGTGAACATTCACCCAATTGATCAAAGGCTGAATTATTCAAGTTTGTTGATCCGACGATGAAGGTATCATCAATCAGAATCGCTTTCGCATGTACCAAGCCTTCATATAAATAGACTTCTGCACCTGCTTGTTGGAGTTTATTCATCCAGTAAAGATTATATTCGGTTTGAAGGTTAGAGACTTTAGAGGTCACGATGGTCACTTTCACACCACGCTTTAAAGCGTTAAATAAGGCTTGCATGGCAGATTTCGCTCCGAAATAGGCCATATGCATCAAAATGCGATAATTTGCTTGATTTAATAGGTGTGTTAGGTCTTTT
>DJWH01000019.1 GCA_002441525.1 Acholeplasmataceae bacterium UBA6235
GGATGATGGTATCAAAGGTTTTACCCTCTTTTTGATAAGCACGCAATTGATCAAATACATCTTTTTCAATCGCTTCAACTTGAGTGAACCCATTGAGTTTAGCGTTATTTAAGATATCGGATACCGCTAAGGCTGAAATATCGACACAGGTGACTTTTTTCGCTCCGTGGAAGGCCGCGTGTAATCCAAACCCACCAATGTTGGCGAAACAGTCGAGGACATTTTTGTTTTTAACATACGGTTTTACAGCGTTATGGTTATCTTGTTGATCTAAGAAGAAACCTGTTTTTTGACCGTTCATTAAATCCACAGACATGGTCAATTCATTTTCTTTGATGATAACTTTTGTCGGCACCTCACCATAGATGACACCTTTAAATGGTTCTAAACCTTCTTTGGTTCGAACCGAAACATCCGAACGTTCAAGGATCCCTTTTGGATTAAAAATATCGACAAGTATTTGAATAAATTGTGTTTTTCGGATATCGATACCTAAGGATAGGATTTGAATGGATAAATAATCACCATATTTATCGACGATTAAACCAGGAATACCATCGGATTCACCAAAGAAAGCACGATAGCTATTTTGATAGCCTAATCCCTCTCTAGCTTGTTTGGCTTTAAGGATTTTAGACTTGAAAAAAGCGTCATCAATTTCGATATCTTCACGGCTTAAAATACGAACAAAAATCTTCGAATTTGTGTTTAAATAGCCTTTTCCTAGAAAGGTATCATCAAAGGCATACACATAGGCTAATTCGCCGGATTTGATGAAACCAACGATGTGGTCAATCTCATTGGAAAAGACCCAAGGGTGACCTTCTTGGATTCGTACTTCTTCACCTTTTTTTAAATAAATTTTGCAGGGATTCATGGGGTTTACCTCGTTTTTACAGTTAGCATTATATCATGTTTATGAATATAAAACACAAAAAGCGAAAGTCATGCTAAAATATAAGAAAAGCAATAGAAGAGGTGTCTATGAAACTCGATTATAAAAAGACGATTTACGTTGGATTGGCATTTTTAATTATCTCGTTGTTCTGGCAAACCTATGACGCCATCATCACCAAGATTTTGATCGATAAATTCGGTCTAAATCAAACGTGGAGTGGTTTTGTTATGGCTTTGGATAACATTTTAGCCTTATTCTTATTACCATTCTTTGGCGGTTTATCAGACCGCACAAACCATAAACGTGGTAGACGTACCCCTTATGTGGTGGTTGGTACCTTACTCGCAGCCTTCCTATTTGTAGGATTATCCTTCTTTGATGCGATGCAGTTAGAAAAACTGGATGCAGAAACCACACTCAGGGTCGAATACGATAACGCTGCAGGATTCACCGAAGAGTTGACAGTTGCAGAGTGGCGAACCATATCAAACACCATGGATGGTCATAGCGAATCTACTCATGTTTTGGGTATTCTAGATGCAGTTCACGACGGGACAACAAATCGTATTTATGAAGAAACAGATACCTTGTCTTTAGCGGATTATAATGATGCCAAAGATGCGTATTATCGTTATTTATCAGCTCAAGCATTAGAGGTCACGATGGCCTCACCAACCGTATTCATCGTGTTCATCGTGATGTTATTCTTTACCTTAGTCGCGATGTCCACATTTAGGTCACCAGCCGTCGCCTTGATGCCAGATGTTACGACAAAAGTACTGCGTAGTAAAGGCAACGCTCTCATCAATTTGATGGGTGCATTCGGGGGTATTACAGCCATCATCTTATTAACGGTATTTGGCTTAGATCAGCATTCATTCGTCAATTACACCGCGGCATTCGTGTCAGTATCCATCATCATGGTGGTGGTGTTAGGTATATTCTTATGGAAAGTCAATGAACCTAAGTTGGTTCAAGAACGCATTGATTTTGAAAAAGAGAACAACATCGTGGATGAAGAAGAAACCGAAAATCATGATAAGATCAGTAAAGACAAATTCATGTCATTGGTCCTTATTTTGGCGTCTGTGTTCCTATGGTTTATGGGCTATAATGCCGTGACCACCAAATTATCCGATTACGCACCAAAAGTGCTTAACATGGGTTATTCAACCCCACTTCTCATCGCTCAAGCAACCGCGATTGTTGGGTTTATTCCCATCGGTATTTTATCGACCAAATGGGGTAGAAAAAAGACCATTTTGTTTGGTGTAGCCTTATTAACCTTGTGTTTTGGATCCGTTTATTTCATCACAGAAACCACCGGTATCCTATTATATGTTGTCTTGGGTTTAACCGGGATTGCCTGGGCCTCAATCAACGTCAACTCCTACCCAATGGTAGTAGAACTATCTAAAGGGTCAGATGTCGGTAAATATACAGGGTATTACTATACTTTCAGTATGGCAGCACAAATCTTAACACCGATTTTATCTGGGTTCCTCATGGACATTCCAGACTTTGGCCGTAAGATTTTGTTCCCTTACGCAACCGTCTTTGTCATCTTCTCATTCATCACCATGTTGTTTGTAAAACATGGGGATGCGAAAGCTGAAAAGAAATCGTTATTGGAAAACTTTGACGTCGATATGGACTAAAAAAATGGGGCTGTAACGAAATGAAGATTT
>DJWH01000083.1 GCA_002441525.1 Acholeplasmataceae bacterium UBA6235
TCGCAACCTTAAAGCCTTGATCTTTGAGTTTACCAACTTCTTTGGATTTATCCTCAGGCAATACTTCTGATATCACCTGTGTAATCCCTACTTCTTGAGCGATGGCTTTTGCGGTGATTTGGTGATCACCCGTCATCATATAGACTTGAATGCCTTTGTTACGCAATAATTCAATGGCTTCTTTGGAAGTCGGTTTAATGGCATCTGCAATCGCAATCAATCCAGCCACAGTTTGATCGATGACCACATAGATCAATGTGTTGCCAGCTTCCGACAATTCATTCGCTAGCTTTTGGAGTTGACCAATCTTCACTTTCAACTGGTTGACGAATTTCACATTTCCAATATAGATTTGTTTGCCATCTATGCTGCCTTCAACCCCAAAGCCAGGGTGATTTAAGAAGTGTTCAACCGCCTTTAACTTGTAATTTTTCGATTTCGCCATCGAAACGATGGCTTCTCCTAGCGGATGTTCGCTATTGACTTCTAAGCTCGCTGAAAGTTGTAATAATTGTTCTTCACTATAGGTACTTGTCGCAATGATTTTTTTAACTTGTGGTACCCCTTGGGTAATCGTTCCAGTCTTATCTAAAACAACCACATCGATTTCATGGGCTTTTTCCAACGCTTCACCACTTTTGATAAGAATCCCATGGCTTGCACCTTTACCTGTACCTACCATGATGGCGGTTGGGGTTGCTAGACCAAGTGCACATGGGCAGGCAATGACCAATACTGCAATCATATTGAGAAAACTGAAATCAAATGACTTACCCATAATTAACCAAAACACAAATGTCAATGTAGCTAAAATCATCACAATCGGTACAAATATACCAGATATTTTATCTGCTAGTTTCGCAATCGGTGCTTTAGAAGACTGTGCATCTTCTACCAGTTTAATGATTTGAGCTAAAGTGGAGTCTTTGCCTACCTTGGTTGCTTTAATCGTTAATGCCCCGTTTTTATTGATAGATGCGCCAATGACGGCGTCACCAGGTTTCTTTTCAACAGGTATCGATTCACCTGTAATCATCGATTCATCGATGCTGGATAGCCCCGAAACAATGATGCCATCGACTGGCACACGTTCGCCTGGTTTAACCAAAATCACATCGTCTTTGATGACATCTTCAACTGGTATGACATGTTCCTCATTTTGAATCAGAACCGTCGCAGTTTTAGGTGATAAATCCACCAATTTTTTGATTGCTTCTGACGTTTTTCCTTTAGAAATGGTTTCAAAATATTTTCCTAAGATGATGAGTGTAATGATGACAGCGGCCGTTTCAAAATAAAGCGGTGTGGTATGAACCCGTTCAGTGAGAATCAAAAACGTGCCATAAATACCTTGGATAAATGCCGCACCAGTCCCCAAAGCAACCAACGTGTCCATATTCGGATTTTTATGTAATAATGTTTTGAATCCAATGAAATAGAATTGATAACCAATGATGATGACAGGTAAGGTTAACAAAAATTGGGTGATGGCGAAATTTTTAGATGCCATATGAGGATCAAGCCAACCAGGTAGTGGCAAACCTACCATGTGTCCCATGGCGATGTATAATAATGGCAAGGTAAATAGCACTGAGAAAATAAACTTTAACAACATCACTTTACTTGCGCGGTCTTTACTCTTTTGATGTTCATCCATGGTTTTTTCAGTTTTTAATTGATAACCTGCAATCATGATTTTACGTTTTAATTGATCGACATCGAACGCGTTAGGATCGACAGAGATTTTGAGCTTTTCTGTCGTTAAATTGACTTCTGCAGCAATGACACCTGGGGTTTTCTTGGCTGTTTTCTCAACCGCATTCACACAGGCAGCACAGGTCATACCTTCGACTGAAAACTGTTTTGTTTCGGTCATTAAAACCGCTTTGTATCCAGCTTTTTTAACTGAATCCTCAATGGTGTCGATATTGGCTTTTTCGGGGTCGAATTCGACTTCCATTTTATTGGTGATGAGGTTTACTGTGACTTTGCCCACACCATCTACTTTGGTGGTAGCCTTTTCGACACTACGGACACAGGCAGCACAAGTCATCCCTTCAATGAGAAATGTTTTTTTATCCATGTTACATCATCCTTTCAATCAGTTGTTCAATCTCTTTGATTTTGGCTTCAGCATCCTGATTATGAATGGATTCTATCACGCAGTGGTTTAAATGTTCTGAGAGTATTTGTTTGTTCGCACGTTTGATCAAAGCGATGGTTGCCATCAATTGATTGGAAATATCGACACAGTAACGCTCTTCATCGAGCATTTTTAGTGCAGCTTCGAGTTGACCCTTCGCATTCTTTAATGTTTGTTGTGCAGTTTGATGTTTCATATTTACCTCCTACACCCCCCCGGTGGGGGTATCACACTTTCATTATAGTATATACATCTCTTAAAAGCAAAGAAAAAAGACGCCCTTATTTAGAATCATCTATCTTTAAGAGCGTCTATCCATATTATTTTTTAGCGCGAATATATTGTTCTGGCCAAACCAGGTCATAACGCATACGTTGGGCAAATCGGAGTGGAAAATAAGGGTCTTTAAGTGCCAATCTGCCGAAGAAAATTAAATCTGCTTCATCCGATTCTAAAACACCATTGGCCATGACGGGGTCTTCAATCAAACCACCAGCGACGACCATCAGATGGGTTTCTTTTCGAATTTTTTTCGCAAACATCAACTGATACCCAGGATAATCATCAATCGGTACCTTTACCAAACCACCTGAGGATACATGGACAATATCCACATAGCCATGAGGTAGACCATTGATGATTTCTGCCCATTGTTGTGGGTGTAACCCTTCCTTAACATAGTCTTCTGCAGAAATGCGGAGGGATAACGGTAAATCCATCGGCCATTCAGAGCGAACGGCTTCGATGACTTCATACAAAAATCGATTTCGATTGTTTTGGGTACCACCATATTGGTCTGTTCTTGTATTGGTCAGGGGTGAGGTAAATTCATGGATCAAATACCCATGTGCCGCGTGTATTTCGATACAATCGAAGTTCGCTTCCTTGGCCCTTCTAGCTGCTTGTTTATAGAGTTCAATCAAGGTTTTGATTTCATCGACAGTGAGCGCATTTGGCGTCGGATAGCCTTCAAATGCGATGGCACTAGGGGCTTTAGGGGTAACGGCTGCTCGTGATTTTCTACCTGCATGGGCAATTTGCAAACATGCTTTCGCATCATTGGCGTGGATTTGTTTGGTAATCCATTTCAATCCTTTGACATGTTCATCGTCCCAAACACCCAAATCATTGGTCGTGATTCTACCATCGGGTTCAATGGCAGTGGCTTCTACAATGATGAAACCAACTTGTCCTATCGCTCTCGATGCATAATGGATGACGTGGAAGTCTGTAGCCATGCCTTGTTCGGTGGCACTATACATACACATTGGAGGCATCACGATGCGGTTTTTTAGTTGCATATTTTTAATGGTTATTGGCGTAAATAAGTGAGTCATGATTAGTCGCCTCTTTCCGCTGATTTGAAAACATTATCGAGTTCATTTTTGATTTTTTGCATACGCAGATCCGTACTTGAAATGATGTCTGCGCATTCTTTGAGTTCATTTTTAAGGGCTACGGGGACTTGAACATTGTTCTTATATTTCATGTCATGTTCTAAACTCGCCCAAAAGTCCATCGCGATGGTGCGAATTTGTACTTCAACACGCAATCGACGTTTCGAATCGCTAAAATACACAGGTATTTCGATGGTCAGATGTAAACTACGGTAGCCATTGTCTTTGGGTTTTTTGATGTAGTCCTTGATTTGGATTAAAGTCACATCATCTTGAGACACGAACATATTGGCAATTTCATAAATATCATCCAAATAGGTACAAACGATTCTAACCCCAGCGATGTCATTGA
>DJWH01000035.1 GCA_002441525.1 Acholeplasmataceae bacterium UBA6235
CTCTGAGTAAGACGTTGACATTTAAATGATAGCCACCAGATAGGAAGTAACCATCTAAGATGGACACCAAGTTTTCACTCTTGATGTCGGCTCTCATGACGTTTTCAAAGTCATAAGATTCTTCTTTACCTAATGCTTGTGGGACAATGGTGAAGGTGTTAGAAATACCATCTGCGCAAGATTCGCAAGGGATTTTCGCAACACTCATTAAGGATTTTAAAGCGCCTGATTTGTCTCTACCGTGCATTGGGTTTGCACCTGGTGCGAACGGTGTCCCTTTTCTTCTACCATCTGGGGTGTTACCAGTCTTTTTACCGTATACCACGTTTGAGGTAATGGTCAAGACAGACATGGTTGGAACACTGTTACGGTAGGTCGGGTGTTTTCTGATTTTATTCATGAAGCTGTTCACCAATTCAACAGCGATATCATCGACTCTGTCATCGTTGTTGCCATACATTGGGAAGTCGCCTTCAATTTCGAAGTCGACGATGAGGCCATTGTTTTCATCGTAGATTGGTTTAACTTTTGCGTGTTTGATCGCCGATAATGAGTCAGCAACCACAGACAATCCCGCCATACCGGTTGCGAAATTGCGTACAACATCTCTATCATGTAATGCCATTTCAAACGATTCATAGGCATATTTGTCATGCATGTAGTGAATGATGTTTAATGTATTCACATACACTTGTGCAAGCCAGTCAAGGGTAACATCATAGATGGCTTTGACCTTATCATATTCAAGGTATTCGCCTTGATATATGTCACTCTTAGGCGCGATTTGCTTACCTGAGATTTCGTCTTTACCGCCATTTAACGCATATAACAATGCTTTGGCTAAATTCGCTCTAGCACCGAAGAATTGCATTTCTTTACCAATCGCCATTGGGGATACACAGCACGCGATGGCATAGTCATCGGTGTGTTCCGGACGCATGATTTCATCGTTTTCATATTGAATCGATGAGGTATCGATCGATACTTTCGCTGCGAACTTCTTAAAGTTTTCAGGGAGTCTGTCAGACCACAATACCGTTAAGTTGGGTTCTGCAGATGTGCCTAGGTTATATAAAGTTTGTAAGTATCTGAATGTGGTTTTGGTCACGAAGCTTCTACCATCGTCACACATCCCTGCGAGTACTTCAGTTACCCAGGTTGGGTCACCGGTAAATAATTCATTGTATTCAGGGGTTCTTGCGAAACGAACCATACGAAGTTTAAGAATGAAATGGTCCACCATTTCTTGGGCTTCCACTTCGGTGATTAAACCATTCTTGATGTCTCTTTCAATGTAGATGTCTAAGAAGGTGGCGGTTCTACCTAAGGACATCGCTGCACCGTTTTGTTCTTTAACAGCACCTAGGTATGCGAAGTATAACCATTGGATGGCTTCTTGAGCGGTTTCTGCTGGACGTGATAAATCAAATCCATAGATATCGCCTAATTTTTTAAGTCTATGTAAAGCGTTGATTTGTTCAGTGGTTTCTTCAATGGCACGAATGGTTTCTTCAGTCATTGGGTAAACCCAGGTTTTCTTCTCTTGTTCTTTTTCGTGAACTAAATAGTCAATCCCATATAAAGCAACTCTTCTGTAGTCACCGATGATTCTACCTCTGCCATAAGCATCTGGTAAACCAGTAACAACCCCAGAGGAACGTACCGCTCTGATTTCTTCGTTATAGACATCGAATACACCTTGGTTATGTGTCTTACGATATTCATTAAAAATATGAACCAATTCTGGTTTGACATTAAAGCCGTAAGCTTCAGCTGCTTTCACTGCCACTTGAATGCCACCATAAGGGAAAAAGGCACGTTTGAGTGGTTTGTCTGTTTGTAAACCAACAATCTTTTCTAAGTTCTGATCAATATAACCAGGGCCATGTGAAGTGATGGAAGATACGATTTCGGTATCACATTCTAAAACCCCACCGTTTTCCTTTTCTTGTCTAAGCAAATCGATGAACATATTGTTGAGCTTGGTGGATGCGTCTGTAGGACCAACTAAAAATGATTCATCCCCTAAATATTCCTCGTAGTTTTCTACGATAAAGTCACGGACATTGACTGTATTTGCCCAATTGCCCAGTTTAAAACCTTCCCATTTTTTCATGAGAGACTCCTCCTATATATGTATTTGTTTTAATCGGATATCGACAAGCCCATTATATCGATATTTCAAATGAAATGCATCCGATTCTATAATGAAAACGTTTTTCACAAAATGGCTTTGTTATGATAACGTTATCACTATTTACCAGATAAAAATTAATATAAATAAGTCCCTATAAACCTGGTCATAAATGATGACAAATTCATCTTATAACAAAATACTTTGATATTCAACACATTTGGTTATTCTCTTATCCAAGGATTAGTGCTATACTTACAAATATGTGAGGTTATTTTTATGTATGATACGATTATCATTGGGGCAGGTCCTGCGGGTTTATATGCAGCAACCCTCGCCGGAATGCACAAACTAAAAGCTTGTCTATTGGAGTCTTCCTTCGAATATGGGGGTACACTCAATCTATATAAACAAAAAATGGTGTATGATATGCCTGGATATCGAAAGATCAATGCTGGTGATTTAATCGCGACATTATTTGATCAATACAGCGAATACGCTGAAGATGTCCCTTTAAGATTAAACACCAAAGCCATTTCAATTGATTATGTCGATGACCACTATGTATTAGAAACCAATCAAGGGGAATTTTTAACCAAAACCATTCTCTTAGCCAATGGTGGGGGTACCTTTGAGCCTAGATTATTAGAAGTCCCTGAAGCGGATTCAAAATCCAACATTTATTATAATGTCAAAGATGTCCATGATTTTGAAGGCCAAGAATTGATTGTTCTTGGTGGTGGAGACTCCGCGGTGGACTGGTCTTTAACCCTCGCTGAGGTTGCGAAAAAGGTAACAATAATTCACCGAAGAAATGACTTTAGAGCGCATGAATACAGCGTTGATAAAATCAAACAAGTGGGACGTGTTTTGACACCATACGCACCTAAGGGGTTCATCGGTTATGATAAGGTGGATTATCTAACCATTCAAAATACTGAAGATAACTCGATTATGGATGTGCCTTGTGATGCATTATTTGTGTTTTATGGATCCAGTCCTGCCAAACACAATTTGTCTGAATGGGGCTTTGAGCTCGATGATAAAGGCCTTATCAAAGTGAAGTCCAATATGGAAACCACAAGAGCAGGCATTTTCGCTGTTGGTAACTCTGTCACCTATCACGGTAAGAAAAAAATGATTTCCACTGGTTTGGGTGAAGCCGCTACCGCGATTTCAACCATCGGTGCCTTCTTATATCCAGAAAAAACACAATCATATAAACACTAAAGGGCATGGTGATTTTAATGTTCAATGAAGCGTATCAAGGGTTTACTTGGTTTGGTTTGTCGCATCTTCTATCGATTTTATGGATCTTGGTTAGTATTGTTTTAATAGTGGTCTTTAGGGATAAAATAACAGGTAAAACTGATTTGTATCTCAGACGTGGTGTCGCCCTATTAATGATTATCCTTGAATGGACATTTTATGGGTGGAGTTTATCCAAAGGTGGATTTCAAACCTCTTTATTACCTTTAGGGGTCTGTGCCATCAGCATGTACGTAACTGCCTATACCCTATGGACCAAAAACGAAAAGACATTTAAAATCATTTTCCCATGGGCCATATCAGGTGCGTTATTATCTTTAATCATCGCTGATTTGGGTTATAACTTCCCTCATTTTAGATTTCTTCATTACTTCGGAAACCACGGGTTATTCTTACTTGGCAACATCTATTTATTGGTCGTTGTCAAATTCAAATTCACTTATAAAGACTTACTAAAATCCAGTCTCATTTTATTGATATACTCGATTGTAATCTATCCACTGAATTTCTTGCTCGATAGCAATCACCTGTTCTTAAGAGAAATACCTCATGAGGTCGCACCGCTTTATGCATTCTTAGGCGATTTCTGGGTAGTAGGATTTATGGTATCCATAGCATTATTATTCCAATTGATTTATGTACCTTTCTTATTGAAAAGACAAAAGGCATAATAAAACACCACTCAGCGTATGGTAGGTTACGAACTTGCTGAGTGGTGTTTTATTTTTTAAGATATTGTTTGTTATCAAAAATTTTCTTATGAATAGTGTGTTATCATGTTGTTAGGGTGATATCTCATGTTTATTACACAACGTTTTATAAAAAGATTGAAAGCATTTCTCACATCCATAGACTATCCATATACCGATCGTTATTATCCTGAAATCGTTCAAAAACTGGTATTTGAATTAGTCCCTAAGGTTAGAACCATATATGATATAGGTCAACTCATCAAAGAGTATCGATTCTTTGATCTTCGTGGAAGGCGTGTTCATAAAGTCTTCAATCAGCCTGTTCATTCACAAAATTATCAAACATTAGATATAGGTGTGATCAACAATTCATTTACTTATGACTCACCCTATGAAAAAGTGGTTATCACGAATGCGCTTACCAAAGGTTATGTATTCCCTTATAATCGATATAAACTGATTTTAACTGTCGAAGGCAAAAACATCGATATGATCAAATCAGGGCGTTATTTCAGTTTGAATAACAGCAATTATCAAAGTGAACTACCCACCACTTAACTAG
>DJWH01000105.1 GCA_002441525.1 Acholeplasmataceae bacterium UBA6235
GGGATTTGAATGGGATCACTGAAAATCTCGATTACCTTGAGGATTTAGGGATAACCGGTATTTGGCTCATGCCAATCAATCCTTCCCCGGCTTATCATGGGTACAGTGTGACCAACTATTATGATATTGACCCAGAATATGGCACATTAGATGATTTCCAAAACTTGATTGATACGGCCAAAGAAAAAGGCATTACCATCATGATTGATTTGGTCATCAACCATACCTCAGATCAACACCCTTGGTATGTGGATGCGAGAAATTCACTCAGCAGTCCATACCGTAATTATTATATTTGGCAAGGCTCTACCGCGTTCTCATCCTTTGCTGGTGGGATGGTGGATTTAAATCTTGAAGATGAAGCAGTAAAAACAGAAATTAGAAACATCTTTGATTTCTATCTTGAAATGGGCGTCAGAGGATTCAGATTAGACGCTGCAAAGCACTTTTTTGATAAACCAGGTGTCAGTGCGGTTACCCTTAAAAACGCATTCTTCTTATTAGAAATGAATGCGCATGTGAAAGAAAACTACCCAGATTCGTTCATTACTTCCGAAGTATTCGAATACAACCACGAATTCAATCTGGACTACTTAATTGGGTCAGATTCCATCTTAGACTTTACCATCGCGAGCATCATTCAAAATCGGATTGGTGTGGGTACAAATACGTATCAACTCGCGTCATCCATCAAACGTGTGATGGACGATTATAAAGCAGAGAATGCCAACTACGTCGCGAGCCCATTCATCACGAACCATGACTTAGATCGTATCGCATCGATGTCTGGTTTCAATGGTGCGCAAGGGTTAGAACGCATGAAACTCGCAGCTAATGTCTTATTAACCTTACCAGGATCACCTTTCATCTATTATGGGGATGAAATTGGTATGAAAGGTTACCGCTATGAAGGTACGAACGTCCCAGGGTATGGTGTGGTATACGATGAATACCGTAGACAACCACTATTATGGGGGAATCCAGCCATTCAAACCACATGGTTACCAAGCGACGGTTCGAACGCGAACACTGCAGATATTCCTACCCAATTGGCTAATCCAAATTCCTTATTGAATCAATATAAGACCATGATTGAACTGAGAAATAGCCATCCAGCCCTAGCCTACGGCAATTATTTCGAACCATTTAAAGACAATCAAGGCGCACTTCAAGGCTATGTTCGTTATTACCAATACGAAGATACTGAAGAAGCTATCCTTGTGATTCATAACTTAGGTGTCACTGAACGCATCTTGGATATCCCACATGAAGAAGTTCTATACGGGTCCTTGGTATTAGGTGCCTTCCAAACGGTTATTTTAAAGATTAACCCAAGTCAAATTGGAGATTACATCTAATGTTTTTGGTGAAGTACTTTAAAGCGTCCTTTCAGTTTGAAAGCTTATTGACCCATTTTGATGAGCCATTTAAACGGTTATGGGTGTATTTTATCGTATTGTCTTTGATTGCGTTATTTCCCATGAATTTCTTGATTCAAAGACAAGAAGGATTTCGTTTGGATTTTATCGAACAAGATTTCTTAGAAGAAAGCCCAAATTGGGTCTTACCAAGCGATTGTTCGATTGAAGTCAACCGTTTGATTTGTTCAAACACAACCAAAACGGTGCTCACACATCAAGATGTCACTTACATTTTTAACGGTACCAATGCAGATATTGACCTCTCTAAAAAACAACTCGTTCTAACCTCAGACACGGTCATTTATACCGATGGTGAAGGTGCGAGAATGAGTGGGTCTTATCGCGGGTTCAATGACACATTTAATTTCAATACGTATAATTTAATGGATGATGCTGAACAAGTCGACGCGATGTTGTTGTTTGCGAGAAGCATTGAAGGTTCATTTAGCCGTTACACCATTTTATATGCGTTACTGACCAATACGTTTGTTTCGATATTGGTTCAATTCGCCTTTGTTTTATTACTAGGTGCGGTATTACAGTTGTTTAGGTTTGGCTATCAGTCTTTTCCTAACTACTTTGATGGTTTAAAATTCATTATACTATCGATGGGTTTACCGAGTGTAATCGGGTTTATCATCGGGATTTTCGTACCATCATTTGGTAGCGTGTTTTACCAGTTAGCGATGGGCTTAACCATCATGATTGTGATGTTAAAGTATGGCAAAAAATGCTTAAAATAAAAGGGTTGTCCAAGTGGAAAGCCCTTATTTTTTAGCCTATGACAATGAGTTCAACGGTTTTTGAACCAATGCCTGGTTGGGTTGGTGATTCATTGATTTGATAAATCACATACCCATTGGTGATACTTTCTGCTTCAAATGAGGCCACAGAATCGTATAAGTTCACACGCAAGGTGGTTTTGGTTTGACCAATCGACTCCGCGTATTTCAAATAGATTTGGGTTGCGACACCATTCGCGATTTCAAGCAGTTCAGCTTCTGTGTATTCAGCAGACGCGAGATCGATACCCACGGTGATTTCACCGTAATAAACGGTTTCTTCTAAGACATCTAAGCCCAAAATCGTTAATTTTTCCTCACCACCACAAGCCGCGAGTGTGAACACACTCACGAGTAGTAACATTAAGAATGCTAGTTTTTTCATATTAGTTACCTCCTTGGTTCAATTGAACATCGAATGAACCACCGGTGACTTGTAAAACATAATGATAATAAGTAACTTTTCCAAA
>DJWH01000082.1 GCA_002441525.1 Acholeplasmataceae bacterium UBA6235
ACATCTTCGTAAGAAAAACCACTATCCGTGTTTGGATCGATGATGAAGAAGGCGAATACATGGAAGCAGTTATCGCTGAATTCAATAAAGTATATCCAAATATCATTGTTGAACACCAACACATGGGATCAGTAGACGCTCGTGAAAGACTAAAAACTTTCGGTCCTTCAGGTAACGGTGCTGACGTATTCCAATTCCCACATGACCACTTAGCACAAGCGGTTCTTGAAGACTTAGTCTATGCATTACCAACTGCAACCAAGACTTTATTGGAATCCAGAGCACACCAATTGGGTTTGGATATCGCAACATTATTCTATGATGAAAATGCGAAATCATTTGACCCAGCATCTCCAAACGCTGTAGAAAGACTATATGCAGTTCCAATGTCAATTGAATCTATTGGTCTATTCTATAACAAAGACTTAGTCACTACACCTGCAACTACAATGGAACAAATCGTTACTGAAGCGCAAGCTTGGAACGCAGTTGTTGTTGATGACGGTTCTGGTCAAACAAGAGCTCAAAAAGGTCTATATTATCTAAATACTTCCAGCCACTGGGCAGACTCTTACTTCATGCAAGGTTTCTACTCCGCATTCAACTTTACACCATTCGGACCAACCCTTGACAACCCTAACCAAGTAGGATTTGCTAATGCTGTGAACGCATTAACTTATTTCCAAAACACTTTAAAACCTATCACAACTGGTACAGGTGGACATAACTCCGTTACTGGTGGTGCAAACTTTGAAGCTGGTTTAGTGCCATACATCATCGCGGGTCCTTGGAACCACGAAGGTTATGAAAATGCAGGTTTAAACTATGGCGTTGCACAAATGCCTACCATCAATGGTCAACCTATGAAGACTTTCGCAGGTGCTATGATGGCTGCAGTCTACAAATATTCAGAAAATAAAGAAGCTGCAATAAAGTTCGTTGAATTTTTGAACTCTGACGTTGCAATGGCTTTACAATATGAATACAAGACAAAACTTCCAGCATTAAAGACTGACTTACTTGCTAACATCGAAGGCGTTGCAGACGATGAAAAATTAATGGCTATGGCTGTTCAATTACAAACATCTATTCCAATGCCAACCATCCCACAAGTTACTTATTATTGGGGTCCAGGTGAAACTATGTTACAAGCAATCTGGAATAACAACGTTGTTCCTCTAACAGCAGCACAACAAGCTGAACAATCTTACCAAGTATTGGCCGGATTATCAGCAAACTAATTTAAGTATTGAACTAATCGATGAAGGCGGCAAATTTTGCCGCCCTCATTTGATTATATATAAACGGAGGCACAGATGAAATTTATAAGCGTTTTAAAGGCAATTGCATCTGGATTAATCTGGGGATTGGGCCAAGTTTTAAACAAACAGTTTTTTAAGGCTATCTTCTTTTTGGTACCATTTTTAGTTTTTGTCGCATTTGAGTTGGGCACCAGTAAATATTTGGTAGATACGAACCCATATGATAAAATACCTGGGGAAAACTTTGGTGATCTTTGGGTAACAAACAAGTTTATGTTAAGATACGGTGATATGGTTTCTCGTGGAGAAATCGACGAATATACCGATTTTACGAATTACATCAATGACATTGGCGGTTTGGAAAATCTTGATGAGCAAAAACTCATAGAGTTTGTTGGTCAAGATTTGGTGAAGAATAATCCAACAGTGTATTGGAATATTGCAACACCGAATGTCAAAATCCTTGCTGCAGATTTTTTAAATCCAGAAAATAACATACATATCTTCCGCAGACAAGATTTGTTTAAGGATGCCAACGGCACTTATTACATTGAACGTAATAAAACAGCCTCAGATGGTACTGTATCTAAAGAATATGTCGAGTCCACCATCTTATCTGGCGAATTAAACGAAAGCAATATTTTAAGCAGTAAAGATGGACTTACCGATTTTAAGAAAAATGGGGAAATCTATCGCTTAAGTGGTGTATATTATGTCAGAGTTAACGACAATGGCGTCACAAAGTACATCAATATTTTAACTGAAGAAGTTACGGTATTATCACAAGTACCTGCAAGGGTACAAGTATCCGGGCCATTGTATGTAAATAATGGTGTTATTTATGAATACTTCGAGCCTAAATTAGTCTATTTAGGGGCTCGTTTACAATACAAAGAAACCCCATTTACGGTCGCATTGAGAGCATCGCTACGCGATGATATCTATGGAGCACCAGGGAACAGACGCGATAACGATGACTTTACGAAGTTCATGATTAAAGTCTATCTTGCAATGAACCCTGAAATCAAAGAAACGTTTGAAACACAGTACGATGAATTCTTCTACGATCAAGCAGGTGTATTTGTCAGAGGTTACTGGTCAGTAATCACATTAGGTGTGGCTGAAAAGATTGATTTCAACGAATATAACAACTTGAGAGACGCTCTCATTGGTACAAGTACTAGTGACTATCCGCTATCCACATTCGTATCACCGGCAGAATCCGTACCAATCATCGGTCACATCTCTACCATGTTAATGTTGCAAGGGTTGATTGCTATTATCGGTTCGTTCTTCTTCTTTATTTTCATGTTTTGGTCGATCAAAGATGCTTATCAAGTGTCTGAAGCTAAACGAAAGAGAGAAGAAGTACTTAAAGAAGGCAAATACTTTAAGAGCGTATATGAAGACTTCTTTGAATATATCATCTTATCTCCAGCATTGCTCGTATTAGCATTCATTTCAATCATGCCGATTACATTCGGATTTATCATGGCGTTTACATCCATTTCGGGTCCAACATCCATGGTCGCAACCTTCGACTGGGTAGGATTACAAAACTTTACTGCGTTATTTGATTTCTCAAGTGGATTTGGAGCATCCTTTGGACAAGCATTCTGGCGCGTTTTAGGTTGGACATTCATTTGGGCAATTCTATCGACATTTACAGTGTTCTTTGGTGGGTTTATCCAAGCCCTCATCTTAAATAGTGAAAAGGTCGTATTTAGAAAATTATGGCGTACGATTCTCATCTTACCATGGGCTATTCCAGCGCTACTTTCACAAATGGTATTCTCCGTTATGTTCAATGATAACGGCTTCGTGAACGCATTTTTAAGAGACATTGGTGTTTATGGCATTTTAGAAAATATCGGTATGCTAGGTCGTCAAGGTCAGTTCTTAACGGGTATTGATCGTCTTTTATTCTTAGGGGAAGAAAACATCCGTTGGTTCTCAAACCCATTCAATCCAACATTTGTTCGCTTGGCACTGGTTATCGTTAATATCTGGTTAGGTTTCCCATACTTCATGGCATTAATGACCGGTATTATGACAGCCATCGACAAGACATTATATGAAGCAGCAGATATCGATGGTGCTACTGGCATGCAAAAGATTACCCAAATCACCATGCCATTGGTGTTATATTCAACAGCACCAATCTTAATTATGACATTCTCTGGTAACTTCAATAACTTCGGGGTTATCTACTTTATTACCGGTGGGGGGCCAAATGCGGGCAACTATAACCGGGGATTTGCGGGAGATACAGACATTCTGATCTCCTGGATGTACAAGCTTACAGTAGATGAATCTATCTACAATATGGCTTCTGTATTCTCAGTGCTCATCTTCTTATTCGTAGGGTCTATTACGGCATGGAACCTATCAAGAACCAGAGCATTCCAGGAGGATTAAACCATGGCAATCTATCTATATATCATCGGATTCTTAGTCATTGTTGCCCTACTCGTTCAACAAAGTGTTGCGAACGAAATTGCCGTTAAAAAGGGTTATGAATCACAAGCCAATCACTGGATTGGACTCATTCCTGTCTATGGTGTGATTCACTTCTTAAAGAAGAAGAATCTCAAAGACACCACCGAATCATCGATTCGATATGCATGGAACCCACAAGTCTTGTTTAGAAGTTTCTTAATCTTCAGTTTGTTGACCATCATCGCCATTATCATCATTGTTCCGGTGTCAATTTTGGGTTACTTATCGATTAAGAATGACTTATTAAAATCATTACTATTCATTTATTTCACTTTATTTGTGATATTCTCTTACCACTCATTGGTTGTTGAAGTAGCACGTAAAAAAGGTTATGAAGACATCTTTGTTCATCTAATCACATTGGTGCCATTATTTGGTTTATTCCACATTTTGGTTCAATTATCAAACGAGCAAAGAGGTGAAATGATTGGTTATAAACGTAACACAAACCAACTAGACTCATCTAAAGCATTGATCATTTATGCGTTAACATTGCTTCCAATCTTTGGTTTAATCTACTATGTTTGGTTGGTGCCAAAGAAACGTAACATCTCCAACAGTGCCATCAAACAATCCTTTAGCTTTGGTAGCATCCTATCGAGACTATTGGTCTATGGCGAAATCACCTTGGTTGCTGTCATTGTCATCGTACCAGTGGTGTATATTTTCGGTTTGGCATTCTCAAACATTCAAACCAGTATTCCAAACACCATTTGGCCAGCCAATCCGAACTTAGGCGCGTTTACCTATCTATTTGAAGAAACCAAATTCTTCAGATGGTATGGCAACACCTTAGTCATTGCGATGATCAATATGTTGGTAGGTACCATTCTGATTACCGGTGCTGCATATGTCTTTGCAAGATTCCAATTCAAAGGTAAAAAAGCAGGGCTATTGACCATCTTAGTACTTCAAGCATTCCCATCATTCATGGGGTTAATTGCGATGTATGTCTTATTCTGGACATTCGATTTATTGGGTAAACCAGCAGCGCTATCGATTCTTTATATCGGGGGATCGATTCCAGGTAACCTATGGTTGATTAAAGGCTTCCTAAGCCAAATTCCGAAGGATTTGGACGAATCAGCGATGATCGATGGAGCTAACAAGGTACAAATCTTTACACAAATCATACTACCGTTATCCGTACCGATTTTAACATTCGTTGCGGTATCGATGTTTATGGGTCCATGGATGGATTATATGTTACCGGGCTTCTTATTAAACTACTACCCACGCAATGCCGGTGTTGGCTACGACGTAACCAACCAATGGACATTGGCTGTTGGTCTATTCAAGTTTATAACTGACCAAAACTACATGCACTATTCTGCATTCGCAGCAGGTGCGTTATTGGTAGGTCTACCGATCACTGTCCTTTACATGGTATTCCAAAAATACCTCATCGAAGGGATTATGGCAGGTGCAACAAAAGGGTAAGCAATTACCCTTTTTTCTTTGTCTAAACGGTCAATAAAACTTGTTTGAAGGGGTGGATTATTATATAATAAGTAATTAGGAAGTGATATTATGGAAAACCATTCAAATTTTATTAAAACCATCATGATTCAAGACCTTGAATCCAAAAAACACAACGATATTATTACCCGTTTTCCGCCTGAACCGAACGGTTATTTACACATCGGCCATGCGAGAGCGGTCATCAATAACTTCGAATTAGCGAAAAACTTTGGCGGAAACACCAATCTCCGTTTTGATGATACCAACCCTGGTAAAGAAGACGTTGAATACGTCAACGCCATCATTGAAGACATCAAATGGTTAGGTTACACCCCAAGCAATATTTACTACGCATCGGATTATTTCGGTGAAATGTATGAACGTGCAGTATTATTGATTAAAAAAGGATTGGCTTATGTCGATGATTTAACTGCAGAAGAAATCTCCCGTACCCGTGGGAATTTAACCACACCAGGGGTCGAATCTAAAAATAGAAATCGCCCTGTAGAAGAAAACCTACAACTCTTTGATGACATGAAAAATGGCAAATTCAAAGAAGGTGAAGTCGTTC
>DJWH01000072.1 GCA_002441525.1 Acholeplasmataceae bacterium UBA6235
CCCTTTCATAGTGTTTATGTATAATGATTATTCAACTATATTATAACATTATTTATGGGTTTTGTGAAATAAAAATGAAAGAAATAAACCCATCAATTCATCCCACTACCTGAAGAGGAAGGGGACTTCTTGATTGTGCTGTTAAAAACAAAAAAGCACTGAAATCAGTGCCTTTAGTTCACATCCTCGATGACATAGACCCAACGATAATAGATTGATTGGTTGCCGGAAGGGTCCGTTAAGGTGTATGTAATCATGTAGTTTCCTGCAAAGTTGGTATTGACGAATCCGGTGGTGGTTACCGTGACTTCATCGCCTGAATTATCACTGGCTGTAACAGAAGCGTCGGTCCAAGAAGCACCCACCACTATAGTATCCACCCCTGGGTTGAGTACGGCTGTAGGGGCGGTTTCATCGACCACAAAAACCACTCTGGTTAGAGACATGATGATCCCTCGATAATCGATTTGATAGGTGATTTGATATTGGCCTACGGTAGTCATATCGATGGTATTTTCAATGATTTCTACTTGAATTGGTAAGCCATAATAGGATGCTCGTACCCCTGCGTCATGAAACGTTGAATTGACTTCGACGGTATCGACGCCTGGGTTGAGTTCAAATCGAATTTGATTGGGGTCAACTTCCCCACAACCCGTCAATACGAAGAGCAAAACGATTAAGATGAGGAGGATTTTAGTTTTCATAGATGTCATCCTCTTTCTTATTTGGTAAATACCCGACTGGGGTTTCGATTTCATTTGGTAAGACAATCACATATCTGGATTTAATGATGACTTGGTCCTTGTAAGTCACTGTATAAGTGATCTTATAGACACCAGCGGTTTGTGTATCGACTGTACCTGTGATTTCTAAAATACCTTTGTTATAAGTGACCCCTTTTTCAACATAGCTATCACCAACATAGAGTGTGGTATACGCTTTATTGAGGGTGACAATGACTTGATTATCGGCGAGAACACGTACTTTACGAATGAGGGTATAGACCATGGTATCGCCATCATATAATTCATAAGTAATGGTTTGGATACCAACGACATGGCTATTGATTTCTCCGATGGTTTGAATATTTAATCCTTCAACCAAGATAAAGACGCCAGTATCCGTATAGGATTGTCCTTCAACAATGGTATCAACACCTGGATTTAAACCAGTCAAATCGGGTTTCAATGTTTTACGGTAAATTGGATAGACGACCACAATTTCCTGTTCATATAAGGTAACTTCTGTCCAACCAATGAAGGTGTAGTTGTAGTAATTATCCGATGGTTTTTCTGGACCAACCATCCATTCAATCGGTTCAATACTAGAATACTGAACCACCGATAATACCGTGGTGTGGTCTTCGCCGAGGTATTGTAACTCAAAATACTGTACTTGATAATAACCGTAATAAGTCTTGTTTTCAGTCACTGTAAAATCGGTGACTGGTATCGTAAATAACGCATCTTCAAACCAACCATAAAAGGTGACACCAGGTAAGACCGTATCGGGTAGGGTTGGTACTGAATTTAGTAACCACATTTCAGAGGTTACGAGATTACCGTCAATAACCCATTGAACTTGGGCGTGGGTAGGGCGGTAATATGGGTATATTGTGGTGTTGGTCGTAAACACCTGTGTGGACTCATACGGGGTTTGAAAAGTTGGGTCTAAGAACCAACCGACGAATTCATAATACTCAATCGCTGGTGGTCGTTCGATATCGATGGTACTACCAGAAGTTAAATAGTAGTAACTATCTTCCAGAGCTTCTGGATAATCGATCATCACTTGAACATAAGACAAGGTCACCAAAGCCAGCGCATCTACCATCCCATGGCCATAATAAATATCATAGCCGGCTGACCCTAAATCTTTAGCGGTTGACCTAATAACTTCATTGAGGTGTGATACGGTTGCACCTGGATTTAAAGATTTATATAAAGCAGCAATCCCTGCGACATATGGACTTGAAAATGACGTCCCATTGACGGTTGCATAAGCGTTGCCTAAGTTGGTGGTTACAATCCCACTGCCTGGCGCAACCACGTCAACGGCGTCGTTGTAGTTGGAAAAAGAGGAACGTTCGCTATATTGATCGATGGATCCGACAGAAACAACTGAATCGAATGATGCTGGATACACTTTGATGTTTTCACCATCATTACCGCTGGCAGCGACGACCAAAACATTGTGGCTTTCGGCGTACTCTACAGCTTTCTTGGTGAGTGGGTTAGCATACGTACTACCTAAGGATAAGTTGATGATATCCGCACCAAAATCCGCTGCGTAATAAATACCACGAATGATATCCGAGTCTTTAAAGGTATCTTTGCCGGATTCATTCGCTTTGATGACCATCAATTCAACTTGATTGGTCACCCCTGCAACACCTGTACTGTTGTCGATATTCGCACCGATGACCCCAGCGACCATGGTGCCATGGCCTTCATCGTCTTCAATGGCTGTTAAACCTGTTGTTTGGGTGACAGCGTTATAGGATAATTCAGAGATTCTACCTGTGAACTCTGGGTGGTCTGTATCAATACCTGTATCGATGATGGCGACAGTCACGAGGTTTGAACCCATCGTGATGTCCCAGGCATCATCGGTATTGGTAAGTTTAAGTGCATATTGGTTTGGGAAATAAGGGTCATTTACAATCGGTTTATCCCAAGGTGAGGCTCGAGTGACAGATACACTGTTATAAACAAACCCAGCGTCTAATAGGGTTGTAATATCGTTGCCTCGATATTCGACTTCAGCCAATCTGCCATCAAAGTTGACTAGTGTGATCTCATGGGTTTCTATCCAAGTATCTAACGTCGTTATATCCGTTGTTTCATAGAGTAAATCATACGTAGGCGTGACTACATGGGCAAAAAAGCCAATGGTAATATTGACCATACCAAGGATTAAAAGCGATAAAATCAAGGCTTTTTTCATGGTATTCACCCTTTCTTATATATAATATACGGTTATAAAAGTCTATTTATTGGGAAATCGGTAGCGTCACCGTAACGGTGGTCCCGTGTTTTAGTTGGCTTTTGATTATAATGGTGCCATTCAATCGTTCGACTAAATTCTTCGTAATCGATAGCCCAATACCTAAACTGTCTTGTTGTTCTCTAGATGGATCGGCTCGGAAAAATGGGTCAAACGCTTTGTCGATGGAAGCTTGTGACATACCAATGCCATTGTCTTTGACCTCAACGATGAGGGATTGTTTACCCTGCTTCATAGTCAACACAATATGACCATTTGGTTCGGTGTATTTGACGGCATTTGAGATTAGGTTCGTAAAGATTCGAACGAAGGAAGCCACTTCGGTTTGTATGGTGAGGCTATCCAAGGCATGCACATAATCAATTTGAATATGCTTTTGACTGGCTTGTGGTTCAAACGATTCAATCAAGGTTTGTAAAACCAAGACAGCATCCATGTCTTCGAAGGATACGACTTGGATGTGTTTGGTTCTCACCCATTCTAACAATTGGCTGACTAGGTTTTCTAAAACAGACAATTGTTTTAAGATGTCATCGAAGTCTTTGTATAACGCATGGTCATTGTTTTTACTCTTTAAGTATTCGATTTGTGCTCTGAGTACCGATAACGGGGTTCTCAGATCGTGGGATACATTGGTGGTAAAAGACTGTTCACGTTCGATGGCTTTCTCAATCGAGTCCAACATTTGATTGATGGTGCTGGCGAGCAGAGTGACCTCATCTTTGGTATCTTTGAAAGATATTCTGGTATCGTAGTGTTGTTCATGGGTGATTTCAAGGGCTGTTTTTGTCATGGTATGGATGGGCTTAAAGGCTTGTTTGATGATGACATACCCACCCGATAAGGATACTAAAACAAAGATGGGTGAAAAAATCAACATCCATAACAACACTTGGTTAAAAATGTTTGATGATTCGCTCGTGGAATAAAACGCTCTCAATGTATAGGTTTGATCGACTGGGACATCATAGATCAACCAGGTGGATTGGTTACTTTCATAGGTTTGAACTTCATAGGCTTGTAAAGCGAGATCATTTTGAATGGACCCTGGGATTTCGCCTGAAAAAATCACATCGTCTTTGTATATGACGTATATGATGTTGTCATATAAGTAACGGAAGGTTTCGTCTTCATCATCGTCTTTATAATACACACGACCATCGTCTTCGATGGTCAATTCTTGAGCGATTTCTTCGGTTTCATGTTTAATGGTCGTGGTCGTGTTTCGTTGAATAAATGTGGATGCGGTGAACAATGTAATGAGCATGTACACGGCGATCAAGATTAAGAATGATAACCCGTACCAGACGAGAATTTTGGTTTTTATTTTCATAACATCACTCTACCTTAATGACATAACCAAAACCCCGCACTGTATGAATGAGTTTGGTTTGAAATGGGTCGTCTATTTTACGTCTTAAAAAACGCATGTATACATCAATGACGTTAGAATACCCTTCATAATCGAAATTCGTACTGATGCGTTCTAAGGATTCACGCGAGACCACTTCTCCCGCGTGCATCATTAAGTATTCGAGCATGCTGTATTCTTTTTTGGATAAATGAATGGATTGACCTTGACGAGTGACTTCATTGGTCGTGCGGTTCAAACTCAAATCCCCCACTTGAAGGCTATTTTGGATGGGTTTAGGTGATCTTCTTAAAATCGCTTTGATGCGCGCTAAGAGTTCATCATAAGAAAAAGGCTTGATGACATAATCGTCCGCGCCTAAATCCAAACCATAAATTTTATCTTGAATGCTATCTTTGGCTGTGAGCATGATGACGGGTGTATCTTTTTCTGCCTTACGCAACCACGATAACACCTCTAGCCCATTCATTTTAGGCATCATGATGTCTAAAATGACTAGATCATAATGGGTCGAGTTCAAGTAATCCATGGCTTGTTCGCCATCCTTGGTTGAATCCACTGAAAAGCCATCTTTAATCAATCGTTCGGTTGTTATGGTTCTAATTTGAAGGTTATCTTCAGCATATAAAATGCGCATGAGATCATCTCCCCTATGCTTTTATTTTAACACTCTAGATTAAAATCAGATTAAAATCGTTTTTTTAATGTCATTTTAATGTTCATTTTCTATACTGAGTATGTAGTTAATTTTCAAAAGGAGACATAAACATGAGAAAAGTATTTTTATTAATCGTAGTTTTGATGGTTTCATTGACGCTAGCCGCATGTAACAATACACCTGCAGGCAATCAAACATTTACATTAGAAGAATTGGCACAATACAATGGCCAAAATGGTGCGAAAGCATACATCGCCGTCAGTGGTGTTGTTTATGACGTCACCAACGCAGATGGTTGGACCAATGGTAGTCACCAAGGCATGTTGTTAGCCGGTACAGACGCAACCGCTGTATTCGCAACCAGTCCACATTCTCAAGCAACGCTCAACGAATTACCTAAAGTTGGTACGCTTGTATCCAACACAGCATCGGTAAATACGCCTAACAGCTATTTACCTGTTTTCACTTTAAATGACTTGGCCAATTATACTGGCGCAAATGGGTCTTTAGCATATATCGCTGTCGATGGTGTGGTCTATGACGTCACCAATGTCTTCTCCAATGGTAAACACCAAGGGATGCAACTCGGTGGCACAGACGCTACTGCTATCTTTGCACAATCCCCACATTCACAATCCTTATTAAATAGTTTGCCTGTGGTTGGTTCTTTAGAAGGCTTTGATCCGATTACTGATCCTAACGCAACCAGTACGACTTATTATCCAGTCATCTCGATGGCAACCGTTGAAGCCAACACTGGCGCGAATGGTTCGACTGCTTATATTGTTGTCGGTGGTGTGGTTTATGATGTTACCAATGTATTCACCAATGGTAAACACCAAGGGATGCAACTGGGTGGTACTGACGCTACTACTATATTCGAACAATCCCCACATTCACAATCCTTATTAAACAGTTTACCGATTGTTGGTACACTTGAAGGTGCACCATTATTGCCAAATACACAAAATCCTACCACACCAGGTTCTGGTGATGATGACGACGATGACTATGATGATGAAGATGAATACGAAGATGATGATGTTGCTTATGCAAACCTACCACAGGCCATCCAAGATTATATCGAAGCACATTATGCCAATCTAACCATTCATGAGATTGAATTAGAACATGGTTATTATGAAATTGAATTTTCGAATGATACAGAACTTAAATTTGACTTGAATGGACAATTCATATCAGTCGAATACGATGATTAGTTGAATCAAAAATTTGATCGAATATCAAAAAAAACAGAAGAAATTCTGTTTT
>DJWH01000097.1 GCA_002441525.1 Acholeplasmataceae bacterium UBA6235
AGAGTGTTATTATTTGACGTCTACGAATATCATGCTAAATTGAAGTCTTTTTAGCTGATATTTGCACTATCTATTTTCACATTTTACGTATCTTTTTAGTCATTTAGGGTCTACACTCCTGTTTGAAATAAACTCATTTGCAGATAAACAAAATCGTTGCACAATAATGAAAACTTATAGCAAGTTTGCGAAAAGAATAAAAAACATCAACTTATGTACAGATAAGTTTTGGGTTTAACCTTTGTTTTTGGTGTGGTACGCATGGTAAACGTGGTAAATTTTGGAATCTTAAAAAAGGTAGGATTCAAATATTCATGGTGTTAATAAAGAGTAGTAGATACAAAAAATAAGAATTCAAACTGTGTTAGAATATAAAGAAGGAGGATGACATCATGCAACATATTTTATGGTTTAAAAAAGATTTAAGAGTGTTTGATCATCAACCTCTCTTTACTGCCAGTAAGGAAGCCTCGATTCTTCCAATCTATATCTTAGAACCATCAATCTGGAATTATGGCGATTTGAGCAATAGGCATTTAAAGTTTGTTATGGAGAGTTTAATAGATCTACAAGACGCCTTTAAACAAAGAGGTGCAGATTTATTTGTTACTGTAGGTGAAATGGAAGATGTTTTTGAGCATCTTTTTAAGACATATGGACGGTTCAAACTATATAGCCATAGAGAACATGGCTTAAAGCATACCTATGACCGAGATATTCGAGTCAAAAAGTGGATTAGTGATCATCATTGTGAGTGGTTAGAATTTCCTAGTTTTGCTGTGGCTCGCTATTCGAACGAACACCCAAGAAAGAACTTTAAGGAAGAATTGCTAAAACAGAAAATATATCCAGCACCCAAGAAAATATGCTTACCTGAGGTAATCCCATCGATTTTATCTAACCAATTAAAAGATATTGAGCATTTTCATATTCAAGGAGATTTGCCTCTAAATGGACTTCATGGTGGAGAAAAGGAAGCCATATTAAAAGCTAATGCATTTTTTAAATCACGTTATAAAAAATACAACGTTTATATCAACAAGCCTTATTATTCAATTCAATCTTCTAGTCTATTGTCGCCTTATCTTACCTGGGGAAATATCTCCATCAAAGCTTTACAAATATCTACAAAAAGACATTTACTTGAACTTGAACAATCAAATGAATTTAATCATTCACAACTCAAAGCGTTTCATCAGAGAATTCAATGGCATTGCAGTTTTGTTCAAGCAGTTGAAAACGATCCCTTATTACATATTAATTCAAGAGATATTAGATTTGAAGGTATGAGAATTCATGATTATGAAAAACTTGAAGCTTTTAGAACAGGAAAGACAGGTATTCCATTTATTGATGCGTGTATGATTGCCTTAAATCAAACAGGTTGGATTAACTTTAAACAACGTGCTATGGTAGCTTCTTTTGCATGTAATACGCTTTTACTGGATTGGAGAGATGTTGGTTATGTGTTAGCTAATCTTTGGTTTGACTATGAACCAGGTATTCATTGGCTGCAGATGCAAACTCAGGCAGGACTCATCCCTCACAGCCACATCCCACTCTATGATGTTATAAAGCAGAGTAAAATGCACGATCCAGATGGGTTATTCATTAAAAAATATATTCCTCAGTTATCCACAGCGCCAATTCATTTGATCCATGAACCATGGTTGATTGAAAATAATCCGTATATCTCACCCATCATCTCATATAGAGAAATGTTTAATATGACAAAAGAGATGCTATATAAAATAAAATCATCGAAGTAGCAGAGGTTATAAAATGAAAAAGTTATTAGATCATCAAAAATTGACCTTGATTTATCAACCTGGATTTGGATCATGGACATATCATCTCGTAATACCAAAGACAGCAAGCATCAAAGGCACTTGGGGTTCTCTTAGAGTCATCGGAAAAATCGATGACTATGTATTACATGAGCATAATCTCGCACCAAGAAAAGATGAAGATAAAATTATTTCAATTAATAAAGAAATTAGATCAACAATCAATAAATCTGGTGGAGATTTGGTTACAGTCACGCTCTATTTGCTTGAATGGTTTGACACGGAAGAGGAAATCGGTAAAGTATTAGAGACCATCACGTAAGGTTGTATTTGTGGTAAGATAAAAAGTTAAAATATAATGAAAATATAATCATATCCACGGGCAAGTCTTCCGTTACGGGTCACCAAAATTGTTATAATTAAGTCCATTACAAACATGTGATGGATTTTTTCTTTTATAAGTTATGGTAAATATAATAAGTATCGTACAGGTCAAACATCTGCATCATAAATGCATATTAAACTTGCAACAGTCAAATTTTATCGGGATTAGCGCTTGATTTGTATCATAAGTCGAATCCCCACCACGGCGGGAAATGGCGGATTATTATGGATACAAAACACCTTAACGTAATACAAAGTATTTCATTTTAGATTGAAATGTATTACAATGTATTACAAGGGAGATGATTGTATGTCTGTATCCATTAGAATGAATGACAAGGAACTAGAAATCATAAAAAAATACGCTGAACTCAATGGAACTACCGTTTCAGAAGTGATGCGAAAAGCGATCTTAGAAAAAATTGAAGATGAGTTCGATATTTTTCTCTATGAAGAAGCATTTGGAGAATATGAAAATGACCCCAAATCTTATACACTTGAAGAAGCTAAGGCATTACTTGGTATTGAATAATGTATCGTGTTGAGATTAGTGAAAATGCACTTCAGGCTTTTAAAAAAATAGACAAACAAATAGCAACGATGATTATTGCATGGATATCTAAAAATTTAGAAGGTTGTGAAAACCCAAGAATTCATGGTAAAGGATTGGTTGCTGACAAAAGAGGTATCTGGAGATATAGGGTTGGAGATTATAGATTACTCGCTCATATTTATGATGATCGATTGGTTATCTTGGTTGTAGATGTTGGCCACCGAAGAGAGATATATAAGTAAAGATAAGAAGGTTTATAATCTGTAGAATATATTTCTCGGGAAAAATCGTGAACCAGTACGAGTCACCAAACATTAATTAAAACACTCTTTCCAAACAGGGAAGAGTTTTTTCTGAATAACTATAATGAGTTGTGAAAAGAAATACAGATAAAAACAAACTATAATCTAGCAAAATTAATATTGATTAACTTTATAATAATCTATATAATAAACTTATCAGTTTACAGATTTTACTGGAGGAACTCATGTGCGAGGATCTTAAAAACCGTGTTGATTTTCAATGTGTTGCCTACCGAAATCAAGATGGCATAGGTAGATGCTTTATAACTGTTGATAAAAATGAAGTTCTTAACATGTGCGATATCAAGAGTAAAGTATACCAACTACCAATCAATACCAACGTTAATGAGAATATATCCCAAATACATTTTTTGATTTGTTACACAAGTATTTCTTGAATAGCCTTGAGGAATCCATGAATTCAGATGAAACCATAACTAGAATATTGGTACTATTAGATAGAAGACTCGGTTAAAGAAGTCTAATAAACATGGAAAGTCAAATGGCAAATGCACCAGAAATTGTTCAGTTTTTTTATAAACTACGTCGCGAATCTGAGAAAATCTATTCAGCATAAGAATACTCAGAATAATTGCACAGTTACCACATATTGAATGAGGGGTTTAAAAGGTACTAGATTTCATTTAGTTAGATTATGTAGATATGGAGACAGTAACGATGATAAAAAAAGTTGTGTGGATTAGAATAGTTACCTTAACAATAATACCGTTTATAACCCTCATATCTTTATTTCTATTTTCTTTAATAGTAGCCAACCTAGATCAAATGACACCAGATAATTATATATATGAAGTAAAGGACAATACCCCTTTACAAATCGAAGTATCGAATCGTTTTACGAATACAAATGAACGTTATCGCACCTCAATTACAAATAAAGAGGATAACAGTTTTACTGTGGTTTACTCATTAAACAATGTAAGTGTCTGCACATTCGATGTTCTCATCGATGGCGGGAATGTATACATCGAATATAGTAACGATAACCCCTATCGTGGGACACTGAATCACGATGGAACAACACCTATCCAATTTCAATTCTCACAGCCCGTATGTAACTTAGGTGAGTTTGGTATTTATGTTGAAAGACAAATTCAACTGTCAGATATGATGCCGGCACTCATCGTTGCATTGGTAATCTTTGTACTCATTCTTATTGTTAACCTTAAAGTACGAAAAAAATTCATTGATACATTGGATATCAATCAGTTTCGTGCGATAAAACTCGAAACATCTCAAAAAGTCATATTTGTATTAATCGGTTTCTTTTCACCTTTGATTTCATTGATTCTTTTCCTTATCCTAGGCACGGATACCAAGAATTATAAGAATATTAAGAGTACAGAATTATCATTTTTAACCAGTTTGATTACAGTGCTATTATCGTTAATTTCGATTATTATGATAGAATTTATAAAATGAAAACTATAGTAAAATACTGATGATGCCTTTGAAAGTCACCAAAGGAGTTTAATGGATTTCGATGTTGGATAACGACTGTTTAAAAATATCTATAATGCTGTTAATATAGAACAGTAGACACGAAGAGTAAGAATCCTACTTATGTTAGAATATAAGGAAGGAGTTGATCTCAATGTCTTCAACAGGCAATCGATATTCAAACCAAAAGGTAGTATCGTATTATCTGATTATACATTGTCTTTACCACTAAAAGCAGAAGCGTATTATTGTCCAACCTGTAAAATGGTAATCATGTATGAAAAGGGTAAACAGACCAGTGAAGACTTCTCAGAAACGCTAGATTGGTAATTCAGTTAGAAAGATAAGTGGGTCATATTTAGTAGATGAAACTCATTAAAATAGCCGACATTTTAGTGTATTAAATGAAAATGAATAATAACGAAAATGTCATACCTTTGTCACAACTATATGTCATAATAAACAAGAAAAGGGTGTGACTTTAATGAAAAAAATCCTATTAAGTATGACGTTTACTTGGCTATTAATTATGGTTTCTGGTTGTAATGGTATCAGTAGTTTTGATCGAAAATCCACTAAAATTCCAATGGATGAATCAGGCTATGTTATCGTATCGTATGAAGCAAGTATGGATGGCAATCAGATGACTTTACATAAGGAATTAATCATCAACGCATTAAAAGAAGAGGGAATTCCATTAGGGAAATTTCCTTATGTTAGCGATGCATACTTGGCCCAAAATCAATTACACTTTATTTTTTCTACAGGTGTTCGAAACAATGAAGATAACGGTTCTTATGTTTATGCACTAGGATACTTAGATGTACTAAGTCATGATATCCATATTTCAGCTATGGGAAATCATACACAATATTATCATTACAATCAGTTCATCACGGTTTTTGATAATTATGCACTCATCAAAGATGATAATGAAATCCGTTTTATACGTTTAGATGACTATACGCTCATACAAGCGTTTGATTATCCAAATCAACTGATGGATCATCAGAATGCTCAAATCGTGGCTGTTGAAGACAATCAAATACGACTATTTAGGTTTAATGATGGTGGTAATGTCATCGAATCAATCTTAGATTTGCCAACCCATAATTATAATATTTTAGTGGACGATATTTTGATTTCGGATCGAGATGCTGTTGCTTACAATATCAGCAGTCAAACAGCGGTGGATTATGATTTGGCTCGAGCACAATTCAACCATGTTGTTGGTATAGATACCTATGATGATTACCGACAAACCATTAAAATTGATGACAAAACCGTAACAGTTTCATCATTTCTTGAAAGTTCAGACACACTCAAACAATTCAAATCGTATCTAGACGATAACAACCAAATTTTTAACGAATTTTATGTCATCAAATCGAACAACGAAACCTATATCGTCGCTTGGCATAATGGCGGAGGGCTATTGTTTCTAACCAATTACAGTTATCATTATGTTTTTAAAGTAACTGTTGATTCATTTATATATATTGGCTATAACCCATCTTCTGTCATCGGTGTTCATAAGACATAACGAGCGATTAGATGAATTTAGGATGTGTAAAATAACACAAGTCTGTATCGATGGCATGTTATAATCATGATGACCAAATAAACAAGCTACTTCAGAAAACGACATTGAGGAGAGACCACATGAAAGCAGATACAGTTCAATTAAAATTCGATTCAAAATACGTAGGAGAATTAACTTCACCTACAGGAACCATAAAACTAGGCAGTCAAGAACAAGGTATGAAACCATATCACCTATTGTTTGGTGCCTTAGCATCCTGTTTTTACGCGACATTTTTAAGTGTGGCAGAAAAGATGAGGGTATCGTTCACGGATGTGGATATTGAAGTTTCAGGGAATAAACGTGATCAAACACCCGCCACCTTAGATCAAGTAGAAATTAAAATGGTCGTTTATAATGGATCTGATCAAACCAAACTCAAAAGAGCAGCAGAACTCGGTGCACAGTATTGTTCGATTCACGAAACCATTTCAAAGGTAGCCAACATTGACCTTATAGTCACGTTTGAATCAAAATAGCACTCAGGGGGACTTATGAAATTACACATCACAACCAATCACGTTCTACGAGGATTGGTTTATTTTTTGGGCATCATTTTGACCGGTTTAGGTGTCAATGTATTATTAAGAAGTTCACTTGGGGCTGGTGCGTGGGATACGGTGATTTATAATTTACGTGCCTTTTTCAAGAACAACTTAAGCATTGATGTTACATTGGGCACCGTGAGTTTCATGATTTATTTAGTCGTGCTATCTTATGTTATATGGTATTACAAAAAACTCAAATTCCTATTTGTGTTTATTCCTATGTTTGGGATCGCTTTAGCAATCGATTTTTGGGACATTGTTGTTTTAGGTACTTATCTGCCACAAGACATGTTTATTCGAGTGCTTTTCTTTGTTTTAGGGGTATTTATTTTGACGCTTGGGTTATCCTTAATCATCGTAACTAAATACCCTGCGATGGTTTTTGATGAACTCACCATGATTTTGATGAAAGTCTTGCATATCAAGAGCTTCTTTCAGTCACGTATGTACATTGAATTGTTCGCCATTCTTTTAGGAACCATCTTTGGATTTTTAAGTAACATAGGCTTTGGTGCAGTTAATTTTGGTAGTTTTCTTTTAGCACTCATCATTGGTCCTATGATACAGTTTCAAATGAAGTACCTTACAAAACTCACCAAATCGCTATTTATACACCCATCACAATAATCCACCTATTTCATTTTGAGATAGGTATTTTTGTAGTCATTTTGCAGAGCATTCATTGAATGTAATAAAATGGAATATAATAGAGGTGAAATCTAAAGATGTGTATCATAAAATCAAAAAGAAAGCAGGGTTTCTCGGATGAAGTTGTTTCTTAAAACATTAAAAATTACGTTTATCGTTATAGTATCTTTATTTGTTCTCACGGTTTTTGGGTTATTCATTTATACCAGGGATTCTTACGGACCACTCGAGGCGATGAAGGATGAAATCGATACATTAGACTTAGCTAACATTCAAGTCATCAATGATTTTGATCAAATCAGTTATTTTGTAGAACAACCTAAGAAGAATATTGTGATGGTTCCTGGTGGAAAAGTCAAACCCGAAAGCTATCAATATTTGGCAGTTAAACTGGCTTTATCTAGCTATGATGTAACCATTGTTAAAACTGTATTTAACCTCGCTATCATCACGCCAAACTATGGTGCAAGATTCCTAAAAGATGGCATTGAAAATGTGGTTATTGGGCATTCATTGGGTGGAACGGTTGCGAGTATGTTCAGCCATAATGATGATAGAGTGAGTGACATCATTTTTCTCGCCAGTTATCCGATTTCGGATGTATCAGATAAAAATGTACTCCTCATAACTGGACAATTTGATACAGTTTTAGACATCGATGATGTGAATCAAAGCGCATCTTTATTACCAGATGATGTAATCATGTATGAAATCACTGGTGGTAATCACGGTCAATTTGGGTGGTATGGTCCACAATCTGGTGATGGTGAAGCATCCATCGATACCAAAACACAACAAGACATTATTGTTGATCAAATTATCGATTTTATCGATTGAATACTGGATTATATATAGAATTACCACATAAATAAGGAGGATTCAAATGAACAAACGTGTGCTTTATGGATTGATTCTTGGTGCAATACTTGGGGTTGTTTGTATTGTAGGTGCGCAACTTAGAATGCCAGGACAATTGTCAACAGCCTATTTGTTTTCCTTTTGGTACAACCGTGTACTGATTGGTTTGGTTATCGGATTATTTTCAAAACCTAAATCGCTTCGCATCGGTCTTTTGAGGGGTGTGGTGCTTGGTGCATTCGTATCATTCGCATTCTTTAGCGCAACCGAATTTCTCGATATCATGGGTTTTATGGCTGGTCTTGTTTACGGTATTATCATTGAAGCAGTCCTATTCTATCAGACAAAATAGTCGATATAACTAATAAAAAAAGTGTGAATGAAACTCCACACTTTTTTCATTATGCATATACATTGTGAATTATTCCAACAATACATCACGATTTGATCCATAAAACACATTAGGATGATTGGCCAGCTTCGCGCAAATGGATTCAAAATGTGCCCACAAATCATGTGTGTCACATTCATAACTGTGGCCCCATATATATAAAATTTGTGGCTGATTCGAATTGGATGCTAAAAAATTATCAATCAGATCATGGATTTTCGGGTCATTAAAATGGGCGGTGGGTTTAAATCTTAACAAATCTTTTTGAAATGATGTATCGTAATTATCTTCAATGGTTCTCGCATATTTCAAAC
>DJWH01000032.1 GCA_002441525.1 Acholeplasmataceae bacterium UBA6235
TAGATGTCCAAGCAGACGAAGTGGTTACCTTTAATGAAGTTTTACTCATCGGTGGTGAATCTACAATCGTAGGTAATCCATTGGTAAATGGCGCATCTGTTACAGCGAAAGTCGTTAAACAAGGTAGAGGCAAGAAGATTATTGTCTTCAAGTATAGACCTAAGAAAGACTACAGACGCAAACAAGGTCACAGACAAAGCTATACAAAACTAGTCGTTGAATCCATCAACGCTTAATAACAACATATGATTAAATATCATGTGTGTAAGGACCAAACGATTTCATCCATTCGTGTGAGTGGACACGCCAACTATAAAAAGCATGGCGAAGACATCGTTTGTGCTGCAGTATCTACAGCGACCATCCTTTCTGCCAATCTTTTAGAAAGAATGGGCTTTAAAGGGGATTACACCGTATCCGTTGAAGAAGGTTTCTTCGATTTGAAGGTGATTCAATCCAATCCCAATCTTGAGTATGTCTTGATCAATTTAGAAGAGACGCTCAAAGAACTAGAACTACAATACCCTAAATATATAAAACACCAAAAGGAGGGATAACATGTTACAATTAAACATTCAGTTATTCGCATCGAAAAAAGGTACGGGTTCATCTCGTAACGGACGCGATTCAGCAGCTCAACGTCTAGGCGCAAAACTATCAGATGGTCAATTCTGCACTGCTGGTTCTATTATCTACCGTCAACGCGGAACAAAAGTACATCCTGGTAACAACGTTGGTCGTGGTGGTGACGATACTTTATTCGCTAAAGTAACCGGCATCGTCAAGTACGAACGTGTTGGCCGAGATAAAAAACAAGTTTCAGTCTACGAAGGATAAGCCCGACTTATCCTTTTTTTTCAATTCAGGAGGTTCACCATGTTTAAAGATGAAGTACAAATTAAAGTCAAAGGTGGTCGTGGTGGCGATGGTATCGTCGCATTCAGACGCGAAAAATATGTGGAGTACGGTGGTCCAGCTGGTGGTACAGGTGGGTCTGGCGGTAATATCTATTTTGTGGCAGATGAAGGCATTTCAACCTTATTAGACTTATCTTTTAACAAACACTTAACTGCGAAAGATGGGACCCATGGTCTCAACAAATCACAAAATGGCCGTAATGCTGAGCATACGTATTTTAGAGTACCTGTCGGCACCATCGTTTATGACCAAGACACCAATGAGTTGATTGGTGATTTAACGATGCATGGACAACAATTGTTGTTGGCTAAAGGGGGCCGTGGTGGTCGTGGCAACGAAGCTTTCGCAACCCATCGTAACCCAGCACCAGAAATTTGTGAAAAAGGGGATTTGGGTGAAAGTAAAAATCTACGTGTCGAATTGAAAGTGTTGGCCGACGTTGGCTTGGTTGGTTACCCATCCGTCGGGAAATCCACCCTCATTTCGGCTGTATCACGTGCTAAACCTAAAATTGCAGAATATCACTTTACCACACTAGAACCGCATCTAGGTCTTGTTTATGTCAGTGAAAATAAGAGTTTCGTGATGGCTGACTTGCCTGGACTCATTGAAGGTGCGTCCCTCGGTGCAGGTTTGGGTATTCAATTCTTAAAACACATCGAACGTTGCCGTGTCATCATCCATGTGGTTGAAATGGATTCGTTAGAAGAAAAGAACCCTTATGAAGATTTTTTAAAGATCAACAAAGAGTTGGAATCCTATAATTATGACTTATTAAAACGTCCAATGATCATCGCGGCGTCTAAAATGGACTTACCGAATGCATGGGATAATCTTGAAAAATTCAAAGAACAAATTGGCGATGCCTATGAAGTATTTCCAATTTCCTCGGTCACGAAACAAGGCCTTAAAGAATTGGTTTATCGCGCCATGGAATTGGTCGACATCACCCCTAAATTTGAGATTGCAGAAGTGCATAAAAATTACATCAAGAATAAAGAAGAGGCGTTCTTCACCATTGAAAAAGCCAGCGATGGCGTATTCGTGGTCAAGGGAGAAGGTTTGTATCGTTTGTTCATGAGAACCGATTTTACCAAAGAAGAAAACGTTAAACGATTTGCTAGACAACTCAGAAGCTATGGCGTCGATGAAGCCCTTCGAAAAGCAGGGGTTCAATCCGGTGATAGCGTCAGAGTATTCGAGTACGAATTCGAATTTACAAATTAATTCAAAATAACACACTTTTTATGCATGAAAGTGTGTTTTTTATTTTATAATAAAGGTAAGGAGAACGTCATCATGAAACTAAACATTGTTACGAATCTAGTACCAAACGAAAAAAAACGTATTTTTATTGTCCATGGGATTGCAGAACATTTAGGTCGTTATGACCATGTGGTTGCTTATTTGAACCAACAGGGGTATTCTGTGGTTCGATTTGACTTAAGAGGACATGGTAAATCAGAAGGCAAGCGCGGATACATCCGTTCTTATCAAGACTTTTTAGACGATGTGGATACGGTTTTCAATTTACACAAAGGCAAACGAAACATTTTATTTGGACATTCCATGGGAGCGCTCATCACCCATTTATATATGACCAAAGACAATGGTTTTGAAGCATCCATCACCAGTGCTGGACCAACCAACTACATTAAAGATGTTCAGTTTGTCCGTTATATTGGATTTAAGTATTATAGTTTCTTACAGGTAAAAAACAATCTTGCAAGAAATATGTTATCGCACATTGAAAAAGTTGAAGACGATTACATGAGAGACCCATTGGTCTTAAAACAATACTACATCAATTTGATTGGTGAAATGTTCGTTAAAGGGGTTAAACACCTCAATAAAAACCTCATTTATCACAACAAACCGATATTGATGTTACATGGTCAACTCGATAAGATTGTCCCTGTAGAATTCAGTCAACGTCTGTTTGGTTTATTATCACAAACCGATAAGACATTGAAGATTTATCCGAATGATTGGCATGAAATCTTGAATGAGTTAGATAGAGATGAAGTATTGAAAGACATTGTAAACTGGTTAGATCAACGCGCATAATAGAAAAAAATACCACTTTAAAACGGTGGTATTTTTTATTGGATGAGTTTATTTTGTTTAACTGCCCAAGCCCGTTTAGCGAGGTGTTTACGACGTTTAATCGTTTTGCCTGCTTCACGGTGTAAAGGCATTTTAGCGAGACGTTCACGGAGCATCAAATGCTTGATTTTTCGTGAGGCGATTCGATCTGCATGTCGAGCATGACGTTCCATTTGGAGTTTCATGATTTCAATATCAAACGCAAATTGTGTCATGGCTTTATTGGATTTCAATCGGCTTTGATTTAAGTTTTCATGGATTCGGGTTCTCGCGACCCCATCTTTTTCACCATAGAATGCGACCTTTTCATCAAATACGAGGGTAGCTTGTTTGATGTCATTGTCAATGACAAACATCTTTTTCGATATTTCTTTAGAACTCAATGCATTCAGGTTATCGATGTTCAAATTACCCGCTTTAAAGTTATTTTCAAGTTCTGCAATCACACTGTCGGTGTTCAGCTTGGTTGCGAGAAGAAGGTCGTCACGACGGTCAATCGCCGCTTGATAGGCTTTAAGCCCAGCCAACGTTTTTTCGTCGTGCTGTTCGTTGAAATGTTTCCATTCGAGATCAATTCCTTTGATTTGAGTTTGGAGTTGACGTTGTTGAACACGGGTAAACGATTCACGATAATTTTCCAGCTCTCGCAATTTATCCGTCATCTTTTGAATGCGTTTTTCAAGGGTATCATCGATGTTGTGTTTTGTGAGGTCAAAAGCGGTTTCGTATTCTTTCATGATTCGATGTTGTTCAAAACGGATTTGCGTAAATTGTTGGTCACACAATTGAATACCTTTTTTATGATAATTCAAGAATTGAGTACGGGTTTTCACCGCTTCTTTGGTCAACTGAATATAGGATTTGGAAAACGATTTTTCCAATATTAAATCAGAATCTAATAGGTTTAAAGCTGCCTTTGTTTCTAAAAAAAGATGATCATTGGTTTTGAAAATTTGGGTAGTTAGGGTGTGAATAGCTTCAATTGAATCATAGTATACACGACCTTCTTCATATTGAGAACGGTCAAGATTTTTTTCACGTAAAGCGCGATTTCGTTCGATTTTCACAAGCATTAATTCTAGAGGCTTGTGGTTCTTGTCGAGGCTTTGCATCTCTTTATTGGTTTTACGGATTTGTTCTTTGATATGGCGGATTAAATCGTTGTTCTTGTGGATTTCTTTATTTAATGTTGCCAATTCATTTTGGAGATTGCGTGCGGTTTTTCGCTGTTGTTTGGACAATAATCTCGATGTGATTTTAGAGATTTGGTCATATATCAATGCTTTGGTCGATTCGATGTTGGCATTCTCATTTTCAAGGTGGGCGATTTGTTGGAACAAATCGGCACTTTTGGCTCTCAATGATTTTAATTGTTCATCCAACATCACGATTTGTTCATGGTATAACTTGTGTTCAGATTCGTAGTCACTGATGATGGATTCTTTCAAGTTCATATACTTGAATGCGGTCAGTTCGTTGATTTTTTCTTGGTAGTAAGCGGTGGTTTCTGTTTCTAATTCTTCGATCAATGCGGTTTTTAACGCGGTTTGTGTTTCGAGTACTTCGAGGATGAACTTCAAAGACCCACGCCATTGTTGGATTGAAGACGTTTGATAGATATCTCTTAACAATAACAATACATTTTCAAACTCGTTTTGCATCACGAGTAACATTTGAAAGTAGATATCAAATAAACGTTTTTGGCGTTGGGTTTCATTCATGGATGTATCGAGAATACGTTTAGCTTTTCGAATGCCAATCTCTTTGGTGTGACGGCTCTTCTCTAGTTCAACGGTTGAATCGTATTCAATTAAAGCCTTGGATTCTTGAACCTCAATGATTTGTGACAATAGTTTTTGTTCGAATGAAATCATTTTTTGTTCAAACATGCGGGTTTCTTTGGCTTTATCTTGTTCGATTAAATACGCTTTTTCACGTTTTTGATAATGTAATTCAAACGCCTTTTTTCGTTCATCAAAGATGAGTTTTTGGCCCGATAAGCTGTTTTTTGCATATTCCATATCCAAATAAGCGACCACGTTGGTGCGCTTAATGTCAAATTCATGTTTTAAAATAATCTTGTTTTTTTCGTGTTTCAACGTGTTTTCATCCAACGTTGAAACATAGTTGAGCTTGCGTTCTTCGAGGCTAAACAATTGTTTATAATGGTTGTTTTCAAGCGTACGGTAATTCATTTCTGCGTCATGAATTTCACGGGCCAATAAGACCATGGCTTCATAAGGATAGATGACCAGGCCTTGTTTTTCACGGAGTACTTGATTTTCAATGAACAATCGTTTTTCCAGCATTTTGTTTTGTTCGCTGAGTTTTAACCAGTCTCGATCAAATTCATATTTGTGTTTACGCAGTTCTTGGTCTTTGAAACGCTCAGAGATGCGTCTTTTTAACCGATAGATTTCTTGAGTTTTGATGTATTCAAACTCATGGTTGAGCAGTTCGTTTTGATGACGTTTCGCACGCAAACGATTTAAAGCAGAAGTATCCTTCATCGCCTGCTTGGCTTGTAATTCCAAAGCGTTTTTTTCTCTGATGTAGTTTTTATTGATGGCATTTAACTGTTCAAGATAATCGGTACTTTCTTTGGATAATTCTAAACGGTGTTGTTGAGTCATTCGCTCTAAGGATGTGATCTGTTGATTGATGTGTTCTTTGGTATTGGCAAGTTTTGAATTATTAACGGTAATATCTCGTGAATAGTTACGAATGATTTGTTCTTTATTGGATTCATAGTTTACTTTCAATTGATCTAAACGGGCATCGTATTTGATGAGTTCATTTTCAAAGTCATTCCTAGTTAAGCGATCCTTTTCTTGATATTCCACTTTTAATGCATCCATTTTTTGTTGGACTTGCTCAATCTCTAATTGAATATCGGCCTCTTGTTGACCCATGATTTTTTGATATTTCTTTTGAATATCGCGAATCTTTTGGTTAAATTTGATGGTTACACGGTTAAATACCGTTTTGACTTTCAGGATGGATTCGTCAAAATCGGTTTGTTCGGATTGTTTTTTGGTTTGAATGGTTTGAATTTCAGTACTCAAACGTGCTTGTCTCGCTTGATCAGCTGCTTTGTTGTCCTTAAGTTCGTTTTCGTATTGTTTATCGATGTCTTTTAAGTTTTGTTCCTTAATTTTTTCTATTTCATCGATGGCTTTTTGATAGGAAACGCGTGCTTGTTCGTATTCAAAATCCAATTCTTGATGACGTTGTTTCATCTCGAGCAAAGCACGATACACATGGATGTTGGTCTGCTGTGTTTGACGTTGGAAATTGAGGTGTATATCAGTTAATTTCTTATTGGCTGCGATGTTTTCATCGACGATTTGTTGTTTGAATTGTTTTAAAGTTTCGGCGTATTGTGCGTCGAGTAGGTGTAAGGCATCTTGATGGGTTTTATTGATTTCAGAGAGCTGAATGGAATAATCTTTGGTATATCGAATGAGTGAATTCTCATATTGTCGATTCATCTCATGGATTTGATCATATAAATTTTCCAAAGATACACGGGTCGCCTTGAGTTGATGTCCGGTTTCATTGGTGATGGCGTAAGCGGTTAGAACATCACGAAAAAGCGTATCAAAACGCTCTTTTTGTTTAGATTCATAATTTTTAGCGTTTATTTTACTCAAATAAACCACCTCTAATTCTTGTTTATTATACCATAATAAAGCCATCTTTTGGTATAATCAATCTATAAAGGAATGAATCATGACTAAAAAAAACCGTAAAATACAATTTCATAAGGATGAAACCTCTTATTTAGTAATGAAAGACCCAGAACATTTTCCTTCAAATGAGGCTGCGAAAGCGCGTTACGATACACACCATAATGGTGAAGATAACGATGAATATATTGCATATCAAAAACGTATTTTCGATACATTTGTCGGTATATATCTAAAGCCAGGCAAAAGTTTGGATTATGGTTGTGGTGAAGGTGGGGTCATGTCGAACTTCATTGGAGGCTTGGCTTTATATGATTTATATTATCATCCAGATTCTAAGGTTTTACAAACGACTTATGACAACATCATTTTGATTGAAATCGTGGAACATTTCGAATCACCAATGACTGAATTCAAACGATTGGTTGATTTGCTTAATCATGGTGGTAGGCTCATCATTCAAACCCAGTTTTATACCGATTTTGAGGGCATTGAACAGTGGTGGTATGTGCGAGACACCACACATGTAGCATTCTACCATTTGAACACATTTGAGTATTTGTGTAAACAATTCGGATTACGTCTGATTTATACCGATATGAAATCTCGGGTTGTGCTGGAAAAAACCGTTATATAAGATAAAACATGTTATAATGATTTTGTTATTGAGGTGATTTTTTTATGTATGCATATATCGTAGGTACCATCGCAGAAATTGAACCAACCAATGTGGTTTTAGATAACCAAGGGGTTGGGTATTTGGTGGTTGCACCCAACCCATATATTTATAAATTGGGGGAAACGGTGAAAATTTATATCCATCACCACGTTAGAGAAGACCAAGATACCTTGTATGGTTTTGACACCAAAGAAGCACGTAATTTGTTTGAAGATTTGATCAGCGTGTCTGGCATTGGTCCTAAAAGTGCATTATCGATTTTAGCGTCTGGTAAACCGGATCAAATTGAATACGCCATTGAAAATCAAGACGTCAAATTCCTAACCAAATTTCCTGGCATCGGACCGAAGAGTGCCCAACAAATCATCCTAGATTTAAAAGGCAAATTAGATAAGAAAGCCTTAGAAATCAACACCAATCAAAAAGATGAGGTCCAAGAAGCTTTGATGGCATTGGGTTATTCGGCTTCCGAATTGCGAAAAGTCGTATCGAAGTTAGACCCAGCCTTATCCACCGAAAAACGCATTAAACAAGCACTACAACTATTGATTAAGTAGGTAATTTATGACAACTGATGATAGACTCATCTCATCGCTCGCGATGAAAGAGGATGAAGACCAAACGTTAAGACCCCAAAAATTAAATGAATATATTGGCCAGAAAGATATCAAAGAAATGCTCGATGTTTACATTAAAGCTGCTTTAAAGCGTGAAGAAACACTCGACCATATTTTATTTTATGGGCCACCAGGACTAGGTAAAACCACCTTGGCACAAATCGTTTCCAATGAAATGGGTGTCAATATGAAAGTGACCTCCGGCCCAGCCATTGAACGTAGTGGTGATTTGGCTGCTATTTTAACCTCCCTTGAACCAGGGGATGTTTTATTCATCGATGAAATTCATCGTTTACCACGCGTGGTTGAAGAAGTATTGTACGCTGCCATGGAGGATTATGTCATCGATATCGTCATCGGTAAAGACCAACAATCCCGTTCAATCCGTATCGATTTACCCCCATTTACCCTTATTGGTGCAACCACCCGTTTTGGAGATTTGTCCGCGCCACTAAGAGATCGCTTTGGTGTGGTATTGCGTTTGTCCTTCTATAATCAGGATGAACTGGGTTTGATTGTCAAACGCACCTCTTCTGTATATAAAACAGAGATCAAAGAGAACGCCGTCATGGAATTGGCGAAACGTTCCCGTGGCACACCGCGCATCGCCAACCGTTTATTTAGACGCGTTCGTGATTTCGCTGAAATCATTGGCGATGGCACCATCACGTTAGATATTACCAACCATGCATTAGAGAAACTAGGCATTTCATCGAATGGGTTAGACCATACCGATAAACGCTATTTATCCGCCATCATTGATAAATTCGCAGGTGGACCCGTTGGGCTCGAATCGATCGCTGCGACCATTGGTGAGGAAATCACCACAGTTGAGGATGTTTATGAACCATATTTACTTCAAGAAGGTTTCATCAAACGCACCGCTAGAGGTCGTATCGCCATGCAAAAGAGCTATGACGCATTAGGCAAGAAATATTTAAAAGGACTATTTGAAGAATGAAAACTGCAGATTTTGATTTTGAATTACCAGAACGTTTAATCGCCCAACACCCATTGAAAAACCGTGATGAGTCACGGCTTTTTATGATTAATCGTGCGAATAATCAGTTTACACATACCCAGTTTAGCCAGATCATCGATGAACTTACGTCCAATGATGTGTTGGTTGTAAACAACACGAAAGTTATGCCAGCCCGCCTGATTGGTACTAAAGTAGATACCAATGCTGTGATTGAGCTGTTATTATTGGAACATAACGACCAGCTATGGGACGCTTTGGTGAAACCAGGCAGACGGGTCAAAGTTGGTACCAAAATCAGTTTTGGTAACGGTAAATTAATCGCGACGTGTGTGAAGGAAAAAGAAGAAGGCATCAAAACTTTCATGTTCGCCTTTGAAGGGATTTTCTATGAAGTATTGGATGAGCTTGGAGAAATGCCACTACCACCCTATATTCATGAAAAGCTAGATGAGAAAGACCGCTATCAAACGGTTTATGCAAAAGAGATTGGCAGTGCAGCAGCACCCACAGCAGGACTGCATTTTACTGCGCCATTAATGGATAAAATCCGCGCAAAAGGCATTGAAATCATTGAAATTACTTTACATGTCGGTTTAGGGACCTTCAGACCAACCAGTACTGACACCATTGAAGACCACCATATGCATGAAGAAGTATACCAAATCACTGAGATGGCTGCGAATCGTCTAAACACAGCGATGACTCAAAAGAAGCGCATCGTTGCTGTAGGGACGACGACCGTTAGAACCCTTGAAAGCAATTATCAAGATGGTTTTCATCCAGGTATTTATCGAACCAGCATTTTTATTTATCCAGGGTATCAGTTTAAAACCATTGGGGCATTGATTACCAATTTCCATTTGCCAAAATCAACCTTAATCATGTTGGTTTCTGCGTTCGCGAATCGAACATTGATTTTAAAAGCTTACAATGAAGCCGTCAAACAACAATACCGTTTCTTTTCGTTTGGAGACGCGATGTTCATCCAATAAAAAACATGCGAAAATCCGCATGTTTTTTTTACAAGATGAAATGGGTGATGACAGCGATTAATCCAAACGATAAACAGTAAATGCCAAAATACAATAAATGCTTGATTTGAAGGCGTTTCATGACCAAATAAGCAGCAATGTAAGTGGTGATTAAAGTCGCTATGAACGCTAAACTATAGCCTATCCAATCAATGGTTTCAGCCTGACTACTTAAATCGATGATTGATAATAAAGATGCGGGCACTGATACGATGATATAACATAAGAAAGAGAATTTTAATAAGGATTTTAAAGACAGTTTTTGTGATAGACCACCAATGATGGTTGACCCACTACGAGATACACCAGGGAGAATCGCAATCGATTGGGTGAATCCGATGAATAAAGCGTCTCTAAAGGTGACATCATCATGGGTTTCAGATTGATTTCTAAAACGATAAATGATGAGTAACAATAAACCTGTAAACATCAGTGCCAAGCCAACGAATAGAATATTCTTGATGTCTTCGACCTCATCCTTAAACAGTAGACCGAAGATACCAATTGGTATGACAGCAATCATCAATTTAACAACATATAGAAAATCATTTTTCGCTGATAAATCTCGTTTGAATACAAATTTAAAGCTTTGAACAATCAGTCGCCAGATGTCTTTATAAAATAAAATAACCATCGCAATTAATGAGGCCATATTGGTAAACATTTCGAAAGCCAAACCGGGTTGTTGTAAATCAAAGATGTATTGAAAAAGCACCAAGTGCCCTGAAGAAGAGATGGGTAAAATCTCGGTGATGCCTTGGATGATACCAAGTAATATAAATTTAATCCAATCTATGATCATGATGAACTCCTTAAAAATATCTATATTAAATATACCATACCTGTGGCATAATTGCTTGTAAAAAAAAGGCTGACCACGTATAATCAATATGAAGGGGTGTTCGCATGTTATCCAACTTTCAATTTGATACAATGACCATCATCGGGGTGGTCACGATCGCAACACTGGTGGTACTCATCAGTTTGAATGGTCATTTAAGGGGACGAAAACCCAAAGAAAAGGACCGCCGTGCGATTGAACCAGAGTTTATCCTTTCGCTTAAAAACGCATTTGGCTTAAACAATATCAAGCAAATCTCATTAGAACATGAACGCGTCAAATTCACTGTTGAACAAGTTAAATTGGTGGATTTTGAATCACTGAAAGCACTATCGAGCAAAGGGGTTTTTGTTAAAGGAAAAGACATTACAATGACCTTTGTTTATGACCCAAAAAGCATCCAAAAAGCATTAGAAAAAGGAGTGTAAAACGATGGAAAGATCATTCAAAGTTATCGCCGAAAATGGCATTCACGCTAGACCAGCAACCAATTTGGTTACTGTAGCAAACCGTTTTAAATCCGAGGTATGGTTAATCGCTAATCAAAAAGCCGTTGACATGAAGTCCATCATGGGTGTCATGTCTTTAGGTATTTACCGTCACGCTGAGTTCACCATTCGTGTTCAAGGTGAAGACGAGGCGGTTGCGATGGAAGCACTCACTGAATTACTCATAAAGGACAATTTAGGGTTACCTCTCAATGTCTAAGTTTAAAACGATCATTGGCGGCTTCTTTGTGGGGTTAGCCAATATTATCCCTGGGGTGAGCGGTGGGACCATGGCCGTTATTTTTGGCATCTATGACCAACTCATTCAAGGGATTTTATCTTTATTAAAAACACCGATACAAACCATCAAAGCACTTTTACCCATTCTAATTGGATTGGCTATAGGGATTGTCTTTGGGGTTTTTGTGATTGATTTAGGGTATCAAAAAGTACCATTATTAACCACTTTAATCTTTATTGGTCTAATCTTAGGTGGGGTTAAATCGATTTATAAAAAAGTACAATCCAAAGATTATAAACATTGGATTGCGTTTGGTTTGGCATTTTTGTTGATGGTATTATTACCGATTCTAAATTCAAACCTCTCGGTACATACCGGTTGGGTATACTATGTGATGTTGATTTTGGTGGGGTTTATCGCCGCTGGAACGATGATTGCACCAGGCATTAGTGGCTCACTCGTTTTATTATTGTTGGGTTATTATGCCCATGTACTTTCTTTAGCAAAAGATGCGATTGAAGCTGTGTTAACAGTCAATTTAGATTTACTGTGGTCTGTACTCCCGGCAGTCATCGCTTTTGTGGTTGGTGCTTTGATTGGTTTAATTGTATTTTCAAAAGTCATTTCACTCATCATGCACCGCTTTGAATCGCTATTTTATGCCGCCGTTTTGGGGTTATTGGTATCCAGTCCCATTTCCATTTTAACGATATTAAATCAAGACCAACCGTTGATTCATTTTGGTTGGGTAGAAGCCGTTTTAGGTATTATATTATGTATAGGAGCCGCATACGGATCGTATGTGTTGATTAAAAACAGTGAGAACTAAAAAAGTTAAACAGGCATTTGAAGCCATCCATCAATCCAATTTAATCATAACGACCCCACAAATCATTCGTTCTGAACATCCAATGGTACTTGAAGTGGGCAGTGGTAAAGGTAAATTCATTACAGAATTGGCTAAATTACATCCAGACTTACACTATATTGCTTTTGAAAAAGACATCAATGTGTGTTATCGCATCTTGGAAAAACAAGAAGCATTACTATTGCCTAATTTGACGATTGTTCAAGACGATGCCAATGCATTATTGAGCTATTTTGAACCAAAGTCTGTCAGTAAAATATACCTGAATTTTAGTGACCCATGGCCTAAAAAACGACACCATAAGCGTCGTTTGACTGCAGAAACGTATTTAAAAATGTATGAAACCATACTGGTAGATGAAGGTGAACTCGAATTCCGTTCGGATTTTGAACCCTTATATACCGATTCCTTAGAATACTTGATGACTTCGCGTTTTGAAGTTTATTGGGCAAATACCCAATGTGAAGCACGTGAAGCCGTTTCAGAATACGAAGAAAAAAAGCGAAAGGAAAGCCCAATTTATGGGTTTAAGGCAAAACTCAAATGATTAAATTAGATCCGATTTACGAAAAACTCATGAATGCATTTGGTATTTCAGCGTATGAACACAATGTATTTCAAATCATTTTAGCCGAAATGCGCAAATACAATCAATTTAAAATCGAAGTAGACAATATTGGTTCAATTTTCGCGGTTAAACCATCGAAACAAAAAGATGCGAAAACGGTGATGATTGCAGGCCATATGGATGAAGTTGGTTTAATGATTTCAGACATCTTACCGAATGGGGCGATTAAAGTTATCCCAATCGGTGGATTGGTTGC
>DJWH01000059.1 GCA_002441525.1 Acholeplasmataceae bacterium UBA6235
CCTTTGTTCCGGACACACGTGCACCATAGAGTTCGTTCGCACACATTTCTTCGAATAAGCGGGTCAATGCAAAGCGTGTCTTATCATTTTCTTTCGCAACCACTTCTTCAATCAATAAACTCTTTTCCAGTTCAAAGTCTTTTTCATTGAATGTGTTATGACCATAGATGTACTCTTTTAAGAAGTTTAAACCTTCTTCAAATAAAGAGGCATCTAAGGCTAAGGTTGGGTTAACCAATTTAAGTTGAACATGAATGATGCTCAAAATACCCGTTTTATTGGTGTTCGATGTTAAACTTGCGCCATAAAGACTTTCTAGTTTCTCATTGAATTGTTGACGATTTTTATATAGGTTTGTTTTCGTTCTTAAAACACTTGGTAATAAAGTTCTGAAAGCAAACTCATCCACTTTAGCGACTCTTTTGAATTTTAATGTGATTAATACAGTCTTAAACTTTTTGGTTTGATCAATTAAAATCATGATTTGATGGCCACTTCTAGTGCGATTTCCATCATACGAGTGAAGGATTTTTGTCTTTCGTCAGCAGTCGTCGCTTCGTGAGTAACCAAGGAATCTGAAACGGTCAATAAGCAGGTTGCTTTCTTGTTGAGGGCTTTCGCATTCGCAAACAATGCGAAGGATTCCATTTCAACGGCGATGCAGCCTTGTTCATTGAAACGGGCTTCATGTACTGAGCCTTTGAGGTTGTAGAACACGTCTGAAGAGTGGATTCGACCAACGTGTAAAGGGATATTTAACTTTTCAGCTGCTTTGATGGCACGGTTGTTTAAAACGCGATTGGCTTTCAATATTTTGGAGCCTGTTAATCCCATCGTTTTAGCAAATGAGGATTCACTATACGCTTCATTGACTAAAATGACGTCGTATAGATTTAAATCTTTGGTATACGCGCCGCAGGAACCCACGCGAATGATGTTTTCAACACCATAGAAGTTATAGAGTTCAAACGAGTAAATACCAATCGATGGCATACCCATACCTGAACCAAATACAGTCACAGGTTTGCCTTTATATTTTCCAGTGTAACCATACATGTTTCTGACAGCATTGATTTGGACAACATCGGTTAAGAATGTTTCAGCAATCATCTTCGCTCTGAGTGGGTCACCCGGCATCAATACGGTTTTCGCAATTAAATTTTTATCGGTAAGACTAATATGAGGTGTTGGAATCATTTGATTTTTCTCCTTGTTCGTGTGTGACAATTTTAATCCCTGATGATGCCCCAATACGGGTTGCACCAGCGTTGATCATTTGGATGGCATCTTCGTAGCTTCTCACGCCACCAGAAGCTTTAACACCATAGTTAGGTCCGACCGTCTTACGCATCAATGCGATGTCATGCACGGTTGCCCCACCGGTTGAAAAACCAGTGGACGTCTTCACGAAGTCTGCCTTGGCTTGAACAGACAATTCACAGCCTTTGATTTTTTCTTCATCGGTTAAAAGACAAGTTTCTAAAATCACTTTAACCAATTTACCTGAAGCGGCTTTAACCACCCCTTGAATGTCTTTTAATACAGCGTCGTATTTACGATCTTTCAAGTTGCCGACAGAAATAACCATATCGATTTCATCAGCCCCATCTAAGACAGCTTGTTGGGTTTCAAATGCTTTTGCTTCTGTGGTATGAGCACCTGAAGGGAAACCGACAACGGTACATACTAGGACGTTGGTATCCTTTAAAAGGGATTTAGCCAACTTAACATAATTTGGATTGACACACACACTCATGAAGTCATACGTTTTCGCTTCTTCACATAGTTTAACGATGTCAGCTTCCACCACACTCGGTCCTAATTTGGTGTGGTCGATGAATTTATTCAATAACATACTAAACCTCCGTCTCGCCTTTGCGACTTAATTTTACAATGTGTACCAACGTTAACCCTACATTGAGTAAAGTTACCGATAGAGAACCAATCATGACACCATAAACAATGAAAATCACACTACCAATGATGTTGATTAAACGAATATTACGCTCGCCTTTCATCAAAAATGAGATTAAAACGAGTGCTCCTGCTGTAACGCCGAATATTTCGACGATGGTTGGATCAATATTAAACAAGCTATACTACCTCCTTCAGTTGTATTTAAAAGGGTCACGATTGACCCTTAAATGTCGATGACTTGGTCCAATTCAATGTGTACCAATGACGCATTGATTGGGGTGAATTTAGATTTCTTAATGATTTTCATCACTTTCTTTAAATGCTTGGGTTCAACCACTTTGGTATTTTGAAGGAATCCAGGTACCCCAGTGGTCATCTTATCGATTTTAGCCATGATTTCATGGAATGGGATGATTTTTTGTTCAAGGCCAGTTCTAAAATAGACATAATCGATGTGCGGTGGAAATAATGTCACGGTGTTATCGCGCCATTCAATGGAAAAATGTACTTTTTGATCTTCATCCAATACCACGAAGTAATTGGGTACATAGATGTCTAATTCTTTGTAATAGCGGTGCAAGTCGTATTGTTCATCCACGTATTTTAAACAGTCGTTGAGTTTTTGATCATTGAAAGAGTAATAGTTTTTCAATTGATAGCCATACTTCTCTTTGTAAGCTTTACGAACAATGTCGAATACTTTTTCAACCACTTCCATTTTAAAGTGGAGTACATCTTCGAACATATCGTGATAGATCGAGAAATTGAACTCTTTACACAAACGTTCAACGATGTTAAAGACTTTTTTAGCACCATAAAAAGGCGTCATTAAAGGCATTTCTAGCCTAAAATTAACGTCTAAATATTGAGGGTCTAATTTGTATATGTCCGTTACGGTTGATTTTCGTGAAATAACGAAATCGGCCTTTGTTTTTAAAATGGGGTGGCGATATTCCATACGAACTTCAGATGAAGTTTCTGATACTTCACCGAGTGTGGCTTCTTGAACATCGTCAAAAAATGACAAAATGCGTTCATAATCAAAAGCTCGACTTTTTTCCTTAAAAAAATGAAGCACAAACACGTTCATATAAACACATCCTTACTCAATTATATTATCATAAATTGAGGTGACATTCAATTGCTTTTGGTTTTCTAAGATTTGAAGTAAATCGTTGTGGGTTCTATTTTCGAATAGGGGTGTGATGGAAACA
>DJWH01000113.1 GCA_002441525.1 Acholeplasmataceae bacterium UBA6235
ATACTTTCTTAATGAAGTTACTTCTGGGTAAGGTATAGACTTCGTGATTTGGTTTATAGATCATTCGGTCATAGATGGGATAATGGGTATCCTTCTTTAAGTATCTCGGAAGTCTGATGGTTTGTTTGACTTTTGACTTCAATGATCCAAAGAAGCCTTTCATCGCTTCATCGACTTTACGAATAACCGTTTGACCTTGAGTGGTACTTAAGTAACGATAGTGTTCACTGTCTTTGAGTAGTTGATAGTTTTCGTTATAGGATAAGTAGCCATTGGTTTTTATAAAATGTTGTCTCACATTATAGAGCGCTTGATTATATAGACTTCTAGAGGCACGCATTAAAGATAACAGAAACTGGTGGTGATTTGAATTCAAATAGAGTCTTGTTTTCAGGGCTTTATAAGGCATTATTGATGTCCTTCTTTCCTACTTAAATTATACCATAAATAGTCGATAAAATATATATTTTATACGTATATTTAATTATATAGAAAGTCATTAAAAGAGGGCATTTTAAATGTTGTTTTAGAGGAAATTTTATAAAAGTCACAAATCAATTGTTAGAAGATAGAACAATAAAAGACGAATCTTCCTAGTAAATAAAAAAATATCGCATGGCGCGCGCCATGCGATTTTTACTAGTTATCGTCGTCAGATTCTACATCGACCACTTTACCAAATCTAAACCCTGTGGTCTTAAAAGTCATATAAGCATTCTTTTGTGGGAAGAATAAGGTATTAATGATTGGTATCAACAAGAACATAATCCAAGTTGGGTGCCAGTTATCATACAATAATCCGATGGTGATATAAGCTGCTGTAACCAAAATACCGACCATTTTTCTCGCATCGATTTTACGTTCTACAATGATGTTGGTGAGTGGGACTAAGAAGAACACCAACCACCCTGGATGCCAATAACCAAGGCCAAAACCAAGCCATAAAAATAGCATTAAGGACACGAATGGCATGACTTCCGACAAGCGTTTTAATACATTTCCTGTCAATAATATCCAGGATAATGGTATCAATAAGAAGAAGGTTAAACCCAATTCTAACTTTTCAAAGTATAACCATGCGGTTAAGAATAACAACAAACTAATGAGTGGCATCGCTGCCAATAAACGTCTTTTCATATGATCACTCCCTACACGCATTATAGCACTTTATGCTAAAAATAAAAACCGCTTTTCAGCGGTTATTTAAGTAATTCTGACAACATCCAAATGTGTTTTTGAAGTGCACCACGAGTGGTTGTTAATAAATCCACAGTTACGTCATCTTCAGCTTCCTCAGCCAATTTGATGCCTTCTTTAAGCTCAGCATCCACTTGTCTAAAGTCATTGATGACACTCTTAATCATTTCATCCTTGGTTTCTAATCCAGAAGCTTCTTGTAAGCTAGCTAGTTCTAAGTTACCTTTAAGGGTTGCGACAGGTTTACCACCAATCATTAAGATTCTTTCAGCAATTTCATCATAAATTTCGGTCACTTGATCATATAATTCTTCAAATTTCGCGTGCAATTGGAAGAATAGTGGACCTTTAACGTACCAGTGGAAGTTGTGTAATTTCGTGTATAAAACAGCGAAATTGGCGACTTCTTTGTTTAATAAATGCTCTAGTTTATTCATATGCTTGCCTCCTTAAGTATCTATTAATATTATACCATATTCGAACAAACATTAGAAATAACCTACATTTTTCGGTTTTCATAGAAAAAAATATCATAATATGATATGATTATTAAGGCTTAGGAGTGAATAACTATGTTTGAAAGATTAGACCTCATACTAAAGAGATATCAAGAAATTACACAATTATTGATGGACCCTGAAATCTCAGCGGACATCAAAAAAATGACGACACTTTTGAAGGAACAACGCTCGATTGAAAAGACCGTTGTCACCTATCAAAACTACTTATCGAAACAAGAACAAATTGAAGGCTTGAAGCTCATGGCAGAAGATAGTGATCCAGAAATTTCTGAAATGGCTAACATGGAATTGCTAGACATTGAAAATGCTTTGGTTGAACTTGAAGATACCCTCAAGATTTTATTATTACCAAAAGACCCGAACGATGACAAAAACGTTATTGTTGAAATCAAAGGTGCGGCCGGTGGTGATGAAGGTAACATTTTTGCGGGAGACTTATACCGTATGTATGCTCGATTTGCTGAAGCCAACCGCTGGAAGATTGAAATGTTGAATGCCGATGAAGGCGCGATGGGTGGATTTACCTCTATCGAATTTATGATTTCCGGCGATAACGTGTACTCATCACTCAAATATGAGTCAGGTGTACACCGTGTTCAACGTGTGCCTGAAACCGAGTCACAAGGCCGTATTCATACCTCTACTGCAACCGTATTGGTCATGCCGGAAGCGGAAGAAGTCGAAATCGATGTCTCATGGAACGATATCCGTGTCGATACCTATAACTCATCCGGTCCAGGGGGACAATCCGTCAATACCACCAAATCGGCTGTCCGATTAACCCACGTACCTACAGGCACTGTGGTTGCCTGCCAAGAAGGTAAATCACAACACGAAAATAAAGACAAAGCATTTAGATTATTAAAGACCAGAATCTATGATGCCATCTTACAAGAACAAAATGAAAAAGAAACCACACAACGCCGTTCATTGGTAGGGCGTGGTGATCGTTCTGAAAAGATTCGCACGTACAACTACCCACAAAATCGTGTTACGGACCACCGAATCAATCTAACTTTACAACGTTTGGATGCCATCATGGAAGGCAGACTTGAATTGGTATTAGAACCACTCCTAAATGAATTCCAACGTAGACAATTGGCTGGCGATCAAGCATGACCTACAAGAGCTTATTAAAAAAAGCTGAGAAACGCATCGAAGAAACCGATCTTGAAACCGAAGCAGCGAAATGGTTATTGATGCACGTCTCGAATCTGACACCGTCGGCATTTTATCTCGCCTTTAATCATGAAGTAGACCCAACCGTTGAATCCGCATTTTGGTCAGGCATTGAACGCTATTTATCGTATGTCCCGATTCAACACATCATCGGTTATCAAACCTTTTATGGGTATGATTTCATCGTCAATGAAGATGTCTTAATTCCAAGAAGAGAGACCGAAGAATTGGTTGAACAAGTACTATACTACTATGATGACCATTTTAAAGGTCAAACGATTGATCTATGTGATATTGGCACTGGCTCTGGTTGCATCGCCATCACATTGGCCAAAGAAGAACCCAATTTAAACGTGGTTGCTGCTGATATTTCGTCAAAAGCACTTGAAGTAGCTAGAAAGAATAACGAAAAATTAGGGGCGAATGTGCAGTTCTTTGAAGGTGATTTATTATCCCCCCTCAAAGGCAGAATCTTTGATATCATCGTATCCAATCCACCCTATATCCCAAATCAAGAGGATGTGGCTAAAATTGTGAAAACACATGAACCAAATATCGCTTTATTTGGTGGCGATACGGGGATGATTTTCTATGAACGCATATTGAAAGATGCGAAGAACTACCTTAAGAAACCAGGATTAATCGCGTTTGAACATGCCTTTGATAAACGCCAAGCTTTGTTTGATTTAGCGAAACATTATTATCCAACCGCGAACATCATTCAAATGAAGGATTTATCGGGCAAAGATCGAATGACACTCATTGAGGTGAATTAAAATGATGCCGGATGATTATACCTTTGAAGATGGCTTTATGCCAGATGGGTCGATTGTCATTTTTCCAACCGACACCACCTTTGGGATTGCATGTCGTTTGTATGACAATGAAGCCTTAAGACGTATTACCCAACTCAAAAATAATACCCAATTCAACTACGCTGTATTGTGCGACACATTGGTTTCCATCAATGATTTAGCTGTGATAGATCCACGTGCTAAGAAACTCATGATGGCATTTTGGCCGGGACCTTTAACAATCATTTTAAATAGCACTAGACCCCATTATGAGAAGACGGGCGAAAGAAAAATCGCTGTTCGTATTCCAAACCACTCGAGTGCTTTAAGTTTGATTAAGAAAAACGGTCCACTCATAACAACCTCGTTATCTACTGAAGACCAAGACATGCTCATGGATTTGGTAAAAATAAAAGCGAATTTCCAAGACAAAGTCGACTATATATACGAAGAATACAACAATTTTTATTTAAACCTTGGCTCTACAACCATTGATTTAACTGAAAATGACATTCGATTCGTGCGTGTGGGGTCGATCAAAGAGTCCGATATATTATCGGTTGTAAACAATACGAATTATCACATTTAGTGAGGTCCTCAAAGGATACTCACTTTTTCTTTTTGTTGTGCTATAATATGCTTAATGATTCAACCGGGGGCACTATGAAAAAACTTGACCGAACACCATTCAATATGGATAAAAAACCCGTCAGAGAACGACGTGTTTTGATGCCACTAGCTTGGGTTTTATCCTTTCCAAGTACTTGGAAAAGAAAACTCAAAATCAATAAAGAAAATATGGAAGGTTTGAAACCACCGTATTTATTGCTTTGTACACACCACGCATTCATCGATTTCAAAGTTACAACAGTGGCTACATTCCCAACCAGACTCAATTGGGTTGTCGCGATCGATGGGTTTTTGTTTGGTGAGTATTTACTCAGAAGTGTTGGGGCAATTTGCAAACGCAAGTTCATCAATGATTTAAAACTGGTTAAGCATATTAAATACACTTTAGATGACCTCAAAGGGGTTGTTGCACTCTATCCTGAAGCGAGATACTCGCTGATAGGTACAACAGCAATCCTACCGGATTCCTTAGGAAAACTGTGCAAGATGCTCAATGTACCTGTGGTTGTTTTAAACATGCATGGCAACTATTTGACCCAACCTCAATGGAATTTAGACATGCGTAAAGTCCCTCTAGCAGCGGACATGACTCAAATCATCTTCCAAGATGAAATCAAAGACCTATCAATCGATGTCATCAATGAACGCATCCGAAAAGCATTCGAATACGATGAATACCAGTGGCAAAAAGAAAACAAAATCAAAATTGATTTCAAAGACCGTATGAAAAATATTCATAAGGTGCTTTATCAATGCCCAAGTTGCTTAACAGAACATCAAATGAATAGTGCTGAAAACCGCATTTGGTGCGAGGCTTGTGGTAAAACCTATGAACAAGATGAATATGGTGTATTGAAAGCCACCACAGGCGATACTGAATTTCCACACATCCCTGACTGGTATGAATTTGAAAGAGAACAAGTCAGACAACAAATTCTAAACGGTACTTATCGTGTTGAAGATGAAGTGCGTATTGAATCCTTACCGAATGCGAAAGGATTTCATGTTTTAGGGGATGGTAAAATGGTACATGATACCCATGGCTTCTGGGTGACAGGCTATTTTGATCCTAACTTTGATCTCATCCGTGAACCCCTTTCTTTATATGGCCTTCACATCGAATATAACTATAAAAATCGTGGGGACGCGATAGATATCTCAACCCCTGATGATTCTTTCTGGATTTTTCCAAAAACCAAGAAAGATATTGTCACCAAGCTCCACTTTGGGGTAGAAGAACTCTACAAATTGGCGAAGAAAAAGGGCTAGAATTTTAGCCCTTTATTTTTTTGGATTGAAATGCAGTGGGTAAGAACAACAATATGATCAAAACCAATCCTACCAACGACATCACACCTAGATATGCCACATAGCTCACATCTTCAATCACGAATTGGAATGGACTGCCATTGCCGTAATGTAATAACATATAATCGGTATCGAGGATGAAGTTTAAGACATTCGCGAACGCCGCAGATAACAACAACACGAAGAGCGCTTTGGTAAAGTCCATAAATTTAGGCACATAGGATTTTGATATCGCTAAATAGATGGAAAAGAAAATCATGTTGCCGTGATAAATGAAACTATGGAAAGGCAATACTTCAGTGACTGGGAACCATTGATCGGAATTACCTAAGACATTCGATGGGTATAGTAAAACCAACAACCCGGCTAATAAACCGACAGCGTAGGTAAACGGTGTCATAAACCTTGCGAATTTACCTTTACCAAAGGCTACAATCGGCATCACATACAATGAAAAACTGCACAAGTTAAATGGATACATATAGGCACCAATGCTACCGTCGGACGCGAGTGTGTACGTATATTTAAATAATTCTAGTGCGATTAAGAATAAAGCACTCATTCGAAGGATCACTTTACGGTTGACTGAGGGTCTTAAAGAAAGCCATAAAAACAAGACAATGAAGACCACTGTCACAGCTGAACCAGATAAATGTTTCATCCCAAATACTTCAGGTGTTAATATCATAAAAAGTTACCTCTTTCCATGTAATATGATACAAGATAAGTAAATTAATTTCAACATTTTATGTAAAAGCGCTTTTTTTTCAAACTTGTGTAAAAAAAATACGTAAATAATGGGTTTGTGATATAATTATAAAGGCTTTAAGAAAGAAGTGAAATTATGGAAATTAGAAACGTCGCAATCATCGCTCACGTCGACCACGGTAAGACAACGCTCGTCGATGAATTGTTAAAACAATCTGAGCGTAGAAATACACACGAACTCATCCAAGAGCGTGCTATGGACTCCAATGACATCGAAAGAGAACGCGGGATTACCATTCTTGCAAAAAATACCGCGATTGAATATAAGGGTTACCGAATCAACATTTTAGATACCCCAGGTCATGCTGACTTTGGTGGTGAAGTAGAACGTATCATGAACATGGTCGATGCCGTTGTACTGGTTGTCGATGCATATGAAGGCGCGATGCCTCAAACCAGATTCGTATTAAAAAAAGCGTTAGAAGCGAAACTCAAACCCATTGTGGTTATCAATAAAATTGACCGTGCTTTCGCAAGACCACTCGAAGCAGTCAACGAAGTACTGGATTTATTCATTGAGCTCAATGCCGATGAATCCCAATTAGACTTCCCAATCGTATATGCATCAGGCATTAAAGGCTTGGCTTCTTTTGACCACGAGTTCAAAGATGCGAAAAACATGGTTCCTTTGCTAGATACGATCATTAAATATGTACCAGCACCTTCACAAGAAAAAGACTTGCCATTACAATTTCAACCAGCACTGTTAGACTATAACGATTATGTTGGTAGAATTGGGATTGGTAAAATTTATCAAGGCACCATCAAAGTCAATCAAAATGTCAGCTGCATGCGTTTAGATGGCACCATCAAACCATTCAGAGTTCAAAAATTATTCTCATTCTTAGGATTAAACCGTATTGAAGTAGAAGAGGCTTATGCTGGTGACATCGTCGCGATTGCAGGGCTCATTGATATCAACGTTGGTGAAACGGTTTGTGAACAAGGCAAAGAAGTGGCTTTACCGATTTTACACATCGATGAACCAACTGTCCAAATGACATTTGGTACCAATACATCTCCGTTTGCGGGTAAAGAAGGTAAATTCGTTACTGCTTCGAAGATTGAAGAAAGACTTTATAAAGAAACCCAAAAAGACGTTTCATTACGTGTTGAACGTTTAAGTACTAAAGAAGAATGGATTGTCTCTGGTAGAGGCGAACTCCATTTAGGTATTTTGATTGAAAACATGCGTCGTGAAGGCTTTGAATTCCAAGTGTCTAGACCACAAGTCATCATTCAAGAAATCGAAGGCGTCAAACATGAACCTTATGAATTCGTACAAGTAGACTGTCCAAACGATGTGGTTGGTACGGTCATTGAAATGTTGGGTGCTCGTAAGGGTGTCATGGGTAACATGATTTCTCACCAAAATCAAACCCGTTTGACTTATACGATGCCAAGCCGGGGATTAATTGGCTTTATGACTGATTTTATGACCGCAACTAAAGGCTACGGGATACTAAACCATTCCTACCTCGAATACCGTCCTGTGGAACATATCGATGTCGGTAATCGCTCTACTGGTGCGTTGGTGTCCTTATTAGAAGGTATGACCACCGCTTACGCCATTGGTCGTCTTGAAGATCGCGGTACGATGTTCATCGAACCTCGCGCATCCGTTTATGAAGGGATGATTGTTGGGGTTGCGAACAAAGAATTCGATTTGGCTGTCAACGTCACTCAAGAAAAACAATTAACGAACATGAGAAGCTCCTCCAAAGACACCACCGTTGTCTTAAAAAGACCACGAGAAATGTCATTAGAAGCTTGTTTGGAATTCATCAATGATGACGAGTTGGTTGAAATCACACCTAAGAATATTCGTTTGAGAAAACGTATTTTAAGAACCAACGAACGTAAAAAGTTTGATAACTATAAATATTAATGCGATATCAAGGCCTTTTTGGTCTTGATATTTTTTTTGAATTAAGACTTTTGTATCTTTAAAGATACAGGAAAAAAATGTTATACTAATCATAATGAATAGGAGAATGTGACTATGATTGCAATCGGCAGTGACCACGCTGGGTATGAACTAAAACAACAACTCATTGCGTATTTTAAAGAAAAGGGAATCCCTTATCAAGATTTTGGGACCGACGGATTGGCTTCAGTAGATTATCCTGATTATGGGATTAAAGTAGGCGAAGCAGTAGTCTCAGGCAATTACGCATTCGGTATTGTCATTTGCGGGACAGGTATTGGCATTTCGATATCCGCTAATAAAGTAAAAGGGGTTAGAGCAGCCCTCATCTATGATGAAAACACCGCTCGTTTAGCAAAACAACACAACAATGCCAATGTGATTGCACTTGGCGGTAGAACCCACCCATTTGAACTAGCAGTGAAATTGGTAGAAACCTTTAGAAATGAAACCTATGAACCTAGACACCAAAAACGTTTAGATAAATTATCCATATATGAAAAGGAGCACTGCAAATGAGCAAAGTCGTTGTTTTAAAACACCCACTGATTGACCATAAAATGGCCAAAATCAGGGATAAGGCTACAGAGACCAAACAATTTAGAGAAACCGTATCCGAAATTGGTATGCTGGTTACTTATGAAATTACCCGTGATTTTGAAACCGTGCCTAAAATGGTTGAAACCCCTATCACCACTACCACAGCATATGTACTTAAAAAACCAGTGGTTATTGTCCCTATTTTAAGGGCTGGTTTAGGGATGGTCGAAGGGATTCACAACATCATTCCTAGTGCACGTATTGGACACGTCGGTGTTTATCGTGACGAAGAAACCTTAGAACCACATGAATATTTCGCGAAGTTTCCACTCGATATCGCAGATTCTGCCGTATTGGTGGTTGACCCTATGTTGGCCACCGGTGGTAGTGCCTCAGCAGCCATCACCATGGTTAAAAGACGTGGTGCAACCGATATTCGATTTGTCGGATTGGTCGGTTGTCCAGAAGGGGTTAAACGACTTCAAAAAGACCATCCTGATGTCGACATTTATCTCGCAGCGATGGATGAACATCTCAATGAAAAAGGTTATATTGTCCCTGGATTAGGTGACTGTGGCGACCGTTTATTTGGTACTAAATAATGCTATCCAACGCGGTTTATTTTATCACCTTCATCGTATCCTCTGTTTGGATCATTGAAGTGTTAAAAAAAAGCCAATTTGAAAAGGCATTTAAGCCGAATTCAATTTGGCATATCCGATCTTTTTATATCATTCTCGCGTTGATTGGTGCACACTTACTTGCATCCATGGTCGAACGCGTATTTAATCTATTTTAGGTACTTGTACATCAACTACCCCAAGGTCAATGACTTTGGTTTGGTGGTAGGTAGACCTTAATGTATCTACGGTGAGTTCATTGAGGATTAAATCGAGCTCGATGTCCTCACCAAACGTTTTATCAACAATGGTGACAGTATCTTTGGTTTGGTATACAAATGTGTCAAATAATCCATACGGTAAATGCATCTTAACTATGGGTTTCTTGACCAAACTGTATTGGTTGGTTAATTTAACGGCTTCTGCAGCAGCGTTCGTGTAAGCACGAATTAAGCCACCAGCACCCAATTTAATACCACCAAAATAGCGCGTAACTACACACAATACATCGGTTAATTGATGGTGTTTCAGTACTTCTAGGATAGGGACACCTGCGGTTTTTGCAGGCTCTTTATCATCACTGGATTTAACTTCTTTACCATCACGAATGATGTATGCATAACAATTATGGTTGGCTTCACGATGGATTAAGCGCACGCGCTCTAGCGTGGCTTGAGCTTCTTCAACAGAATGCACAATATATAGCTGACCGATGAATCTAGACTTATCGATCACCAATTCTGTTTTAACTTCAGATTGAATATAATACATTGACTCACCTCATATCTAGGTAGGTAATCCCATGAAAAAGAGATTTCGACATGTTTTATTATACACGCTTTTAAGACCAGTGTTTAGAATTATTGTTTGGTTTAGGTATCGATTTATCGGCAGAAAATACAAAGGGTCAGCAAAGGGACCTTATTTAATCTTGGGTAACCATACGGTTAACTGGGACCCAATATTGTTGGCTATGAGTTTTAGAGAACCCATCTACTTTGTCGCATCCGACATGTTATTTTCGATTCCGGTGATATCCAAGGTTCTATCGTATTTGGTCCAACCCATTCCTAAGGCTAAATATAAAGCCGATACTGAAACCGTAAAAAACATGATTAAAGTGGCTCGTTCAGGAGGGTCTATCGGGATATTCCCTGAAGGCAATCGAACCTTTTCTGGTCGAATCATGTACATGCCTTATTCGATATCAAAATTGATCAAACTATTAAAACTACCGGTATTGTTTTATCGTTTAGAAGGTGGGTACCTCACCAGTCCAAGATGGGCAGTTCACAACCGACGTGGGAAAATGCGTGGTTATGTTAAAACCACATGGACCTATGACGAATATAAGGATTTAACCAACGATGAAATCTATCAATTCGTGGTTGAACAATTGTCCGTAAATGACTTGGATATGCAAGCGGCTAACCCGCGAAGATTCCGCGGTAAACACTACGCAGAATACATTGAAAGGGCGTTTTTCGTATCCCCAGTTACAGACAAGATTGGAACCATTTATTCCGATAAAGACGATATTTTCGAAAAAGGTTCGGACTTACATTACCGAATGAATCACTATGGGTTGATTGAGAATATTGGACCGACAAAGCATTATCCAAATACCATTTTATGGTATGACCATCAGGTCAAAGTCGTCGAAACTTTAATTGATCAGCGGGTTGAGACACCGCTCTTCGAAGAAGATGCGAAAGCCTATGAATTATTGAAAAGAAAACAAATCCTCTTGTCTGATACACACATGGTATTGTATACCGACCGTTTCACGTTCACCATCAACGGTGAAGTTCAGACTTGGTTATATCAAGATATAATGCCGGCAGTACAATACTCACACACACTCATCGTTTACCACAAAGAACTGGTTAAAACCTATTTCTTTGTCGGTGATGAACGATTCAACGCATTAAAATACGTGATGTTTGCGAAAACATATCAAAGGAGGGTTCTAAATTATGATTCAGAACTATGAGTCTTTCGCTACTTGGGGGGCCATCATTTATTTCCTCATTCTCTCGGTGTTATTGCTGATTGGCAATGTCATCAGACGTAAAATACCGCTATTCAAAAAATCATTATTACCAACCGCAGTTATTGCAGGTTTATTGGGTTTAGTTTTAAAAGAAGTCGTCTTTAGACCACTGTCAAACGGTGGAACTTTACCGGTCGATTTTGTCGATAAATTCAATCAATTCTTAAACTTAGTAACATACCATACTTTGGCCCTCGGCTTCATCGCGATGGGTTTAAAGGTCAATGAAAAATTAGAGATTAAAACCAACCGTTCCCATGCGTATTATAATGGGATGGTCATCGTCTCCACTTACCTATTACAAGGGGTGATTGGGATTGGTATGACTTTGTTGTTCGCCTATACATTCATGCCAGCATTTAAGTCCGGACCAGGGCTTGCTACCGGTATTCTATTACCATTTGGGTTTGGACAAGGCCCAGGACAAGCAAATAACTTTGGTATCATCTATGAAGCCTTTGATCCAAACGGCTTTGTGGGTGGACAATCTTACGGCTTAGCCATGGCATCGATGGGCTTTATTTGGGCTGCGATTGGTGGGGTATTCTATCTGAACCGTGTTCAAAAGAAACGTGTCACTGGTGAAGAACGTGCACCACAAATGACATCGATTCAAGAAATCAGTGCACCCGATGAAATTCCGGTGGCAGAATCGATTGATAAATTAACCGTCCAAATCGCTTTAATTGTGACAGTATACGGATTAACCTTATTAACGATGTTTGGATTATCAAGATTGGTTGCGCTCAATGAGACCACCTATCGCATGTTAAACTCCTTAATTTGGGGCTTTAACTTCATCTTTGGTATGGTTATCGCTTTATTAGCTAAAAAGTTTTTTGTCTACTTGAGAAAAGTAGGTTGGATGACCAGACAATATCCGAACAACTTTATGTTGAACCGTATCGCAGGTGTTGTATTTGACCTCATGGTAGTCGCATCCATCACCGCGATCAATATGGAAGATTTATCTCAAAATAATATTTGGATTGCGTTCCTATTAATTTCAAGTGTGGGTGGTGCGATCACGATGTTCTACTTACACCATTTGACCAAACGGGTTTACAAACAATACCCACTAGAAGGGTTCTCAGCGATGTATGGTACATTGACGGGTACAGCTTCAACAGGGATTGCTTTACTAAGAGAAGTTGACCCTTATTATAAAACCCCAGCAGCAACCGATTTGGTTACAGGTACCACCACAGCCATCTTATTTGGCTTACCAATATTGTTACTTGCGTCCTATGCCCCACAGGGTATTACACAAGCCATCATCTCATTGGTGATCTTAACAATCCTGTTCGCAGGTTTCGCTGGATTCCTATTTAAAAAGCACTCATTAAAGAAGAAGGCATAGTTTTGCCTTCTTTTTGCACATAAATAAATCATAATTGTTGGATTTTTTTGACTTAGTACGATAAAAATGCTATAATCTCTATCAAGATTGGAGATTTAACACACTATGGAACTACCGCTGATAATTTTATTATTGGTTGTATTATTGATGCTGAGCTCAATGCTCTCCCTTTTTGAGATTGCCATTGAATCGGTAAATAAAACTAAATTAAAATCACTCGCTGATGACGGCTCTTCAAAAGCAAAACGTGTCATCAAACTCTCAGACGACGACGAATCTTTATCGATTTTACACATCGGTTATCAAGTATTCGCTATTTTTGGTACGATTATTTTGGGTTTTTATTGGATTGATAATTTGATTTCAGGGTTATCCAATTGGATGAATTTAGAAGGACGATTCCCTGAAAATATTCAATTTCTTGCTACCCCAACCTATCATCTGCTCGCTATTGTATTGTTGACCTTTGTTTGGATTGTAGTCGTACTCATTTTTGGATACATCGTACCAAGAAAAGTTGGTATCAAATATAACGAACATTTAAGCATCCGTTTTATTGGCTTTATTGAGTTCAATGTCGCTTTGTTTAGACCCCTATTCGGGTTAGTGGTGTTGTTTTCTAAGGGTATCTTGAAACTGTTCAAAATTCACTATCATGAAGATCTTGATAAAGTATCCGAAGAAGAAATCATATCGTTGATTGAATCGGGTACCGAACATGGCACCATCAATGAAGACGAACAAGAAATGATCTCTTCCGTACTTGAATTTAATGACATCACAGCCGTTGAAATCATGACACCAAGAACCGAAGTTTATATGATAGATATCAATGAATTCAATGAACACACCATCGATGAAATGATTCAGGAAAACTACTCTCGTATCCCTGTTTATGATGACTCACCGGACGACATCATCGGTGTGATATACATCAAAGACGTATTTAGAGAAGCACGTCGTGTCGGTTTTGAAAACGTCGATTTGAAAAAAATCCTCAATAAACCCTATTTTGTCCCGGCTAGAAAGAAAATTGATGCCTTGTTTAAGGAGCTTCAAGCGGCTAAATCTTATATGGGTATTCTTGTCGATGAATACGGCGGATTCCAAGGGATTGTTACCATTGAAGACCTCATCGAAGAAGTTATGGGGGACATTTATGATGAATATGATGAAGATATATCCGACATCAAAGAAATCGAACCTAATCGCTATTTAGTGAACGGCCTACTATCGGTTGAAGAAGTGAATGAAGCCCTAAATACGCAAATTCCTGAGGATGATTCGTATGAAACCATTGCTGGATTTATCCTTTCACACATTGGGTATATCCCAGATGTGAAGGACGATATTACCGTTGAAATCGACCATGTGACTCTAAAAGTCGACAAGATGGATGATAAACGAATCGATCAAGTGATCATCACGATCATACCGAAAACTGAAGATAATGAAGAAAACATCGAAGAACAGTCTAATTAAGACTGTTTTTTTCTCGTTTATCAGGGTTATTATGATATAATAAAACAGGTGATAATAATGGACGCTATCAAGCAATCCCTCTATGTAATACGAGCCTTAAAAAAACAAAATTTTGAAGCCTTTTTTGTCGGCGGCTGTGTTCGTGATTACTTATTAAAACGTGAAACCAATGATGTTGATATCGCAACCGCTGCGAATCCATACAAAGTAATGGACATCACAAAAGCGAAGCCAACTGGCTTGCCATATGGTACCGTAAGCATTCAAAAAGACAAATTAAAAATTGAAATAACCACCTATCGTCGTGATGGTAATTATTTAGACAATCGCCATCCAGATGAAGTGATACCTGTACAAACCATCGAAGAAGACGTGAAAAGACGTGACTTTACGATCAATGGTTTGGCGATGAATGACGCCTATCAAATCTTTGATTATGTGGGTGGAAAAGAAGACCTAAGATTGAAAATTATACGTGCCATCGGCAACCCCGATGAACGTTTTCAAGAAGATAGTTTACGCATATTAAGAGCAGCTTATTTCCAATCAAAACTAGGGTTCCAAATTGAAAAGGAAACCCGTTTAAGCATGGCTAAAAACAAGGATTTAATCTTGAATTTACCAAATGAACGCGTATTTACCGAGCTGATTAAACTCTTAAAAGAGCCACATCAGTTGAACGCACTGAAGACCTTGGATACCTCTGGGATTTCAACCGTCTTACCAGGACTCGATAAAGGCATTCGATTTGTCGTTGAAAACATGAAAGAACCTTTATTCATTGACGCATTCTTTGGGTTATGTTTTAGCTTGAATGGCTCCGTTCCATCGGCTTGGAAATTTTCCAATATCGCGAGATTAAAATATGAAAAAGTGGTTGAATTGGTGAATCGAAACCAGCCATTATCGAATGTAGATTTATTCACCCAAGGGTTAGAAATCGCCTTACTTACGAATAAAGTGTCTTTCCTATTGGGCAAATCATCCAATCAAAAACGAGCGCTTGAAGAACGTTTCCAACAACTGCCCATCAAGAGTGCGTTAGATTTAAAACTGAGAGGTTCAGACCTCATCAGTATCACCAATAAAAAACAAGGGGCTTGGGTATCCAAAGCCATTGATGACATGGTCATCGCAGTCCTTGAAAACCGTGTTCAAAATGACTACGAAGCGCTAAAGGCGTATGTCTTACAGAAAGAGGTAAAGCATGAAAAGTGATTTCTTTTCTTACCTAGACGGGTTTAACTTAGTCACCATCATGGTGCCAAAACCCATCGATAATGATCACAAAAAATTTATCCTCGAGAGCGGCGTTCAAAAGATTGCTTTAACGATTGTTAAAATGCAAAACATCGGCGCTGAAACCAAATATTCTTGTGCCATCAACGATACGATTTTCCTCAATCAAAACTATATGGTTTTCGATGAATCGAGAAACCAATCGTTCTTAAGAACAGGACAAATCGTACGTACCGAATTATTTGACATGATGTATGATTATGACGGCGATGATTTAGGGGTAACTTATAGCGAAAGTCAAACCACTTTTAAACTGTGGACACCTGTTGCAAAAGAAGTGGAACTCGAACTCATTGACCTCAAAGGCATCAAACAATTCATCGATTTGAGATATCAAGAACTGGGTATTTGGTCCGTGACTATTTTTGGTAATCTTGAAGGTTATAAATACAGATATAAAGTCAGAGTCAATGAAATATTTAAAACGACCACAGACCCATATGCAATCGCCTCTTCAGCAAATGGCACATATAACTACGTGGTCAATCCGGATAAATTCTATGCATTTAAACATGCAAAACCAGAGTTTTCTGGTCGAAAAGTGGATGCGGTTCTATATGAAACATCGATCCGTGATTTCACCATTGGTAGTTCTTCTAAGGCTACCCAAAAGGGCTTATACCGAGGATTTATTGAAGACCTACCAAATGAAGGTGTTCAACATATGGTCGACTTGGGTATAACCCACGTCCAATTGATGCCTGTATACGATTTCGAAGGCACAGACGAAATTAAGAAGAATGAACTTTATAACTGGGGCTATAACCCTTCTCAATACAATGTACCAGAAGGTTGGTTCTCAGCCAATCCCGATGATCCATATGAACGTATCAATGAACTTCGTGAAGTTGTGGATACCCTTCATGGTAAAGGTCTACGTGTGAACATGGATGTGGTGTATAACCACGTATTTAACATGGGGACTTTCCCATTTGAAAAATTGGTGCCAGGCTATTTTTTCCGTTTTGATGACAAAGGCATTCGCACCGAAGTTTCTGGTTGTGGAAATGACATCGCATCGGAACGCCCTATGATGCAAAAATTCATTTTAAATTCCATCAAATGGTGGATGAATACATACCATATCGATGGCTTTAGATTTGACTTAATGGGACTACTTGACATCGAAACGATGAATAAGGTCGATAGTCTGGTACGCTCGATTGACCCAGCAGCTTTCGTCTACGGCGAAGGTTGGAACATGGCCAATACGTTACCACCAGAAAAACGTGCACACATGGGCAATCAACAATTCATGCCATTCATTGCACATTTCAATGACGCATTTAGAGAAGCCATTAAGGGTGGTACATTCTCATCCACACTCGGGTTCGCGATGGGTGGAAAGGTATCCAATGCTGACTTATTCTATCTGTTTACAGGTAGCGCGGTCGATCAATACCGTTTCTTCAATCCAAATCAATCCATCAATTATATTGAATGTCATGATAACCATACGTTCTATGATCGCGCTAGAGTATTGAATCCTAACTTTACCGACGCAGAAATCAAAGATTATGCCCGTTTAGGACTCAGCTTTATCTTGTTATCACAAGGGGTGCCATTTATCCATGCAGGACAAGAATTCTTGAGAACCAAACAAGGGGTAGAGAACTCATATAAATCACCAGACGCTATCAATCAAGTCGATTGGACATTGCGTGAAAAGCATTTAGATTTGGTTCAAACGGTTAAGGATTTAATCGAAATTCGTAAGACTTATAAAGTCTTCCGATTGAGACAAGTCGCAGACATCAAGCAATCGATTCGAATTGCTGAACAAAGCGTTCAAACCTCCACAGTTTCATTCACTTTGAACGGTCTTAATCAGACCATCCGCGTGTTTTTCAAAAATAACTATATCGATGAGCTATTACCGGTAGGTGAAGGCTATAAAGTCATTTTTAACGGTCATAACAAGGTGGATGAAGTCGTGACTTCCTATGTTGTAAAACAACCAGGCGCGTATATTTTCGTAAAGGAGAACTAACATGGAATTTAATGCAAAAGTAGACAATATGAATGTCGGTTCGGACTTTCAAAATATCAATGTCACCTTGGTGAATGGCGATAAAAAGAATTTAAAGTTAACCGATGAACAAGCAAGAAAAATTGAGTTGGGTAAAACCTATCATTTTGTAGTGGAATCGTATTTAAAAGATGAGAAAGAACAATTCAAAGTGTTATCCTTTGTAGGTATTTTTGAATACATCCAAGACCCTGTTCAACTCAAAGAAGAACTTCGTAACTTTTATGAATACGCACCTGTGGACATGAAAGCATTACGCGATAGCATCCACAGCTATATGAACGCGATTGAAAACAAAGTTTTGAGCGATATCACAAAAGCGATTTTCAAACAATACGAACATAGTTTTTTCATGTTCCCAGCGGCGGTACGTTTCCATCACGCCTATATCGGTGGGTTAGCGTATCATACCAAAGTGATGCTGGATACAGCGAAACAATTCGCAGACATCTATCCGTATTTAAACAAAGACCTATTATATAGCGGAATCCTCTTACATGACATTTGTAAGGTGGATGAATTGAATGGGTTTGAAGGCGGCGAATACACCTTAGAAGGTCAATTGATTGGCCATTTGGTGATGGCCTCTATCAAAGTCGCAGAAACCGCTAAAATATTGGGTTATGAGAAGGAAGAAGCTGTATTGGTTTTAAATCATATTTTGTTATCTCATCATGGTTTACCTAATTTTGGTGCTGCACGCAAACCAGCTACCGCAGAAGCCATGCTCATCTGGTACATCGATACCATTGATTCTAAATTTACAGTACTTGGCGAAGAACTTGAAAAGACCCAACCAGGGGATTTCACCCAAGGCATCGCCGTACTGGATAAAACCCGTTTTTATAAAACCAAACTATAGTAAAAAAGCTAGTGATCATAAGTCACTAGCTTTTTTTGAACCATTCATGAAGTTGTTCATGGATATCCAACATGATTTTTGGATTGATTTTCATGATAGCGCGATCATAGGTTAGAAACCCATTGATTTCATCTTCAACATCGCTTAACTGGGTATATATGAGCACGGATAATCCACGAAGGATCTCTTTTTTCAATTTTTCCAAGTATAACGTCTTAAGGGCTGATTCAAGCGCATCTACAGTTTCAAACGTCTTATAACCGAAGATGTCGTTTTGGTTAAATCGATGCCCTTCAACAGGTAAACTGTATCCACCAAATTCCGTTAAAGCGAGGATTCTTTTTTTGGCTGATAGCCTGTAAAATCGGATTTTTTGGAAGTAAATGTGGCGGCTATGGAAATCTCCAACCCCTTGGTCTGACCAACCGGATACATGGTCAACCAATCTGGTTGGGTCCATGGTTTGAACCTTCTTGCATATGCGCTTGGTATCAAATTGACCCCAAGCCTCATTGAAGGGTACCCAGGTACAAATCGAAGTCACATTTTTAAGCGTTTGGATGAGCGTCGTTAAATCTTGTTCATATAACTGACAACCCACTGGGTTTTGTCTACCAAATAAACGACGGAAATGATCACTGATATGGATATGAGCAATCGACAATACATGATGGAATACCACATTCTTAAATTCGGTACCACTCATCATATCTTGCCAAACCAGCATGCCAAATCGATCGCAGTGGTAATACCACCGCATCGGTTCCATTTTGATGTGTTTTCTAAGCATATTGAAACCCAATTGTTTCATCGCTAAAATATCATCAATCATCGCCTGATCGCTAGGGGGTGTGAGTAAACCATCGCTATAATAGCCCTGGTCAAGTACACCGGACTGGAAATAAGGGTGTCCATTTAAATAAAAACGTTGGATACCACGAGGATCTGCTTTACGTTCAAAAGAACGCATACCAACATAACTATGTACGACATCGGCCCCGTATTCAATCACTAAATCATACAGATAAGGATCCTCTGGTGACCACAATCGAGGATTTTCAATAACAAGGTCGATAGCGTTCAATGGGGTTTCTTCTGACTTAATACAGACCCCTTGATCGATTAATTTCACCTTCAATAGGGCAGATTCATGACTCTTAACTTCAATATGAACCGATTGCTTTGAGACATTCGGTGTGATGGTCAAGTCCTCAATATAGGTATTAGGTACAGATTCCATCCAAACGGTTTGCCAGATGCCCGATTGTGGGGTATAGAAAATACCGCCACGTTCGAGTCGTTGCTTACCATTTAAGTGATAAGATGTGTCGGTGGTATCTTGTACTTTTAAAGATATCTCGAAGTTTGAGCTAGAGACATAAGGTGTTATGTCGATAGAAAAGGGTACAAATCCACCCACATGATGACACACCAATTGCTGATTGATATACACCCAACAAAGTTGATCAACTGCCCCAAAGTGCAGTAACAATCGACCTTGATTAAATCCATCCGGTAATGTTACTGGTCGTTTATAAAACGCAGTTTGATTTAAACCCACTGTTTTAGATATACCAGAAAGCACACTTTCAGGTGAAAATGGTACGATGATGGTAGAATCCAATACTTCAACATTAAAATCATCCGATATACCAAAATCCCAAGGTCCATTTAAATTGAGATAACTATCCCGTCTCAATTGTGGTCTAGGATACTCTACATGTACCCCCTGTGCCAATGTTTGACCGTATTTCGTCAATAATGTATTCATGGTAATCAACCCTCAGATTGGTTTGTTTTAAGGTATTTAACCACATACATAACCGGGATAAATGCAAGTAACGCAACCATAGACCCAGCTAAGTAAATCCCCGGGGTCGGTACCGATTGTAAAACACCAAACTCATCCATATAAGTGGAATCACTATTGGAGATGACAAATGAACCAATGAAAGGACCAATAATCATTGGAATCATAACAAAGAAAATCATTTTCACGCCTGAGAATACACCAATATGGGTTTTTGGAACCAAATCCCTACCCAATGCATTCAACACAACCATCGAAATCAAATATGATCCCATCATCAATACACCGAATATGAGTGTGAATATAAAGGTTAAAGTTAAATTATCTTTAAGCGTTACACCAAGTACATAAAGTACAAACATACCGATAACGTAACCAATCACAGAGAGGATTAAGAATGGCTTTTTGCCAAACTTATCGACATAACGCCCTCCAATGATGCTCATAATAGAGGATAACGTTAAGAACGCCCCTAATAAAATGACGTAATTACTCATCTCGAGATAAAATTCGAAATAAATGATGAAATACGGGATGAATACTTGTTGTGCAATGCCCAAAATCGAGACAGATATATAAACGATATAGAGCATTTTATGGTTACGAATCGTTGTCGGCTTAAAGCCATAGATGATATCTTTAAAATAATGTGAGGTTTTCTTTTCGATTGGACGATCATGGATTAAAAATAATCCAATGAGTCCCGATATGAATACAATGCCACCAACCAAGAAAAAGAAGGTTTTCCATTGTTCATTTTTAGTGAAACCATCGAGTAAACCAAAAACAACTAACATACCAAGCAGTGGCATGGTCGCGATCAAACCTTCGGCTTTACCACGATTGGTTGGGTGTGTTACATCGGTTACCCACGCTTGAAAGGATGCATCATTGGCGGTGGATCCCACAAAAGTCATCAAACAATCGAGTACGATGATGGTCCATAGGGTAATTAAAATGACATTTCCACCGGGAAATATGGTTGAGATGTTTTGGGTATTAATAAATCCAAATAAACCGATCGATATACCCCAAATCATATAACCAACGGTCATAAAGACTTTTCGTTTACCCAGTTTATCGGATAGAGCACCCATTGTTAGGGTAGCGATTGTCGCGACAATCGCACTCAATGCTACCATGGTTGCGATCGCTTTTGAATCATACGTGACCGTTTTATAGATATACACGTTCAAATACATGTTTTCAATGGTCCATGCCATCTGACCAATCAAACCAAAAATAATAAACGCAAACCAAACTTTTTTAGGGAGTTTTTCCGTAATCATTGTTTAGTCCCTCCGTTTCAATTAATTTAAGTATAACACGTAAAAATGGATTTATCAGAAGAATGGTGAAACCTGCTCATAAATATAGATAAATAAACAAAAAATTAGATAAAGGAAGTCA